>CAJPSJ010000056.1 GCA_905373295.1 uncultured Campylobacter sp.
CCCCCTATCATTCCGCAGTTGTTTTGCGTACGGTGGTTTGCATGCATAAGGCTCGTTTTGTACGCCGTACCGCAGGTGCAGTTGCGCCGCGCGCAGTGTGCACCTTAGCATCTCTTAGCGCTTTGCTGCGCCATAGTATTTCGGCGCATCCTTCCGCGCGAGTTACGAAAATACTCTACAAAACGGGTGGGAGAGGCTGTGTGAGCTGTCTGAGGTAGACGGCTCGCTTGATTTGCATAATTTATAAAGAGGTAAAATATGCGTATCTTAGGTAACATTATTTGGTTTTTTATGGCTGGTTGGATCCTTGCTATCTTGACCTATTTGTCAGGTTTGATCCTTACCATTTTAGTCGTGACCGCTCCGGTGGGCTTAGGTCTTATGGAATACGGCAAATTCTTATTTTTGCCCTTTACACACGATATGGTGCGCAAAAAGAAAGGCTCGATAACCGACGCGGTGCATATGACGTATCAGACTTACGCAAATATCGTAAAGGTCATTTACATCATAGTTTTTGGTATTTGGCTTTTTATTGGTGGAATTTTTACGGTTATAGGTCAGTTCATTACCATCATCGGAATTCCGTGCGCTATCGTGCTTGCTAAGTCTCTAGGCACTATCTTTAATCCCGTAGATAAGGTTTGCATCAGCCACGATTTAGCCGAGGAGTTAAGACGTAGAGTGGCTGCAGCTAAAGCGGACGAGATAAGCGGAGTGCAGCAAAGCGCAGCCGCAGAGTCGCTACAAAACTGCGAATATGACGTAATGCCTCAGAAACTATCCGTAGTGACGATAGTAGCTACGGTATGTAGCGTGGTGCTTGTTTTGCTCGCAGCAATGGTTGTGCTACCGAGAGTGAGCGCTACTAGGGAGGATGCGGAGATTTCTAAATTAGTGACAAATTTAAGTACTGTTGAAGTCGACATAAGCTCTTACTATACAGCTACTGGTAAATTTGATAATTTTTCAGCTATGACTAACGTTCCATTAGAGCCTAACGGAGCAAATTCGGCGTATCTAATGGGCGCGAAAATCTACAAATGCTTCATAATCAGCTTGGATGCAAAAAAGAAAACGATCACTATCGAAAAAGGTCCCGATGCCGAAAATAATATCTGCCGTGGAGTATATGAATATTCACATGTCGTCAAGATGTTATCAGCGCCTATCCCAGTGAAAACTTATTAGCTCACGCGATTTAAGAGTGGATTAGATTATGGCGGCGGATTTAAGAGCCCTGAAATTTTATATAAAATTTCGTCTTAAATTTACGCCGCCTTGTGCGTACTAAAGTGATCTGATCGGAAATCAGATAAAGTCGCGCGCTTTGGCGTGAAATTTAGCCACTATTTGGGCGGATCTAGGCGCCATAAAATTTCGCGGCTAAGATTTAACGCCGTTTTAAGATTATTTTTGTAAAATCACATTTCTTTTTCACCGCTGGCGGGCTCATAGCTCAGTTGGTTAGAGCATCCGGCTCATAACCGGATGGTCCTAGGTTCAAGTCCTAGTGAGCCCACCACCACAAAATTTCGGCTTTTCACTGCATCAAAATCCGCAAATTCCATAAAATTTCAAGCGTCGTTTTTCCTTTGAAATTCCGCTTCATAACTTCAAAAGACAAAGCCTGCCGCAGAATTTCAGCTTTGAAATGCGGTTAAGCTCGTGATTGAATTTTCAAATTTAACTTTCATTTGGCGACCGATTAAATTTTATTTTATGGCAAGTTGCGGTAGAATTCCGTTAAAATTCTTAGTGCAGGGAGATGTCCATGTCAGAAAATCAAACGAAAAAAGGCGGAATTTTAGCCTTTTATTTTAACTCAAGTTTGCTTTGGCGCATCATTATCGCTTTAGTGTTGGGCTCTGCGATCGGTATGTTACTACCTAAAAATATGCCGGTAGGCGATACCACGTGGGTGGCGATTTTAACGCCTTTGGGAGATCTTTTTGTGAGACTTTTAAAGATGATTATGGTGCCGATCATTATCTGCTCGCTGATCGTAGGCACGAGCAGCATCTCGCCCGCGCACCTTGGCAAAGTAGGCGTTAAGGCGATCATATTTTACGCTATAACGACGCTTTTTGCGATCGTCATCGGCCTAGCGTGTGCGTTTATATTTTCTCCAGGTAGCGGGCTTGATCTAAGCGATGCATCCAAGGCTGTCGAAAAGGCAGCGAACGCGCCTAGTATGAGTAAAATTTTGCTTAATATAATTCCTACGAATCCTTTTGATTCCATAGCCAAGGGCGAAATTTTGCCGATCATCGCGTTTTACTTATTTCTTGGCGTAGGGCTTGCGTTTTGCCGCGACAGTAGCGACGCGCGTATCAAAAACTCCGCCGACACGGTTTATAATTTTTTCGACGGAATGAGCGAGATTATGTTTAAGGTCGTGCACTGGGTGATGCAATACGCGCCAATCGGTGTTTTTGCGCTAATGTTTGTAGTGTTTAATAAAAGCGGTATCGAGGCTTTCAGCTCGCTGCTAAACGTCACAATTACCCTATACGTGGGACTTGCGATTCAAGTATTTGCGGTTTATTGCCTTATTTGTATGCTTATCGGAGTTAGCCCGATTAAATTCCTTAAAAAAGTGCGTCCGCCGATGCTTACGGCTTTTGTTACCCGCAGCTCCAACGGCACGCTTCCTATTACGATGCAGACTGCCGAAGATATGGGAATTCCAAAGGCGATCTACGGCTTTGTTTTGCCCGTGGGCGCTACGGTGAATATGAACGGCACGACCGTGTATTTGGGTGTATGCACTCTTTTTATCGCTAATGCTTGCGGTATTGATCTAAACAGCAGCCACTACCTCACGATCATTATCACTTCGATGCTTGCTGCGATCGGAACTGCTGGAGTTCCGGGAGCTGGTGCGCTGATGTTGCTTTTAGTGCTCGAATCTATCGGCGTCAAGGTAAGTGGTAACGTAGCGATCGCTTACGGAATGATTTTGGGCATTGATGCGATTTTGGATATGGGGCGAACCTCGATGAACGTAACGGGCGATGTTGTCGCGTCGATCTACGTCGCAAAGAGCGAAAACGAAATGGATATGAGCAAGTGGGAGAATTAACCCAATTAAAATTTAGAAAGGACGAGCTATGAAAAGAGTTGGGATTATCGGTGGAATGGGACCTTTGGCGAGTGCGGATCTGTATATGAAGATCATAGAAGAGACTGCGGCGAGCAGCGATCAAGAAAATATTCCGCTTGTAATCGATAGCTATCCGCAGATTGAAGATCGCACGGCATTTATCTTAGGCAAAGGTGAAAATCCGCTTCCGCGCCTAAGCGAGAGCGCTGTTAGGCTCAAAAATGCAGGCTGCAAGGCGTTTGCGATGGCGTGCAACACGGCGCATTTTTTCGCAGACGATGTAGAAGCTGCGGCGGAAATCCCGCTAATTCATATCGCCGAGGTCACCGTAAAAGCGATCCACAAAAATTATCCAAAAGCCCATAAAATAGCTGTGCTAGCCACTATCGGTACAAAAAAAGCTAAAATTTACGACGATCCGCTTAAAGAAGCAGGACTAATCAGCGTGGAGCTTGGCGAAGAAAATCAAGCGGTTTTGATGGATTGTATCTACAAAGGCGTTAAGGCGGGCAAGACTGCCGAATACGTGGGGGCTTTTGAGAATTTGCTAGGCAAAATCGATGCTGATATTTATGTCGTTGCCTGCACTGAGCTGCCGCTATTTTTGCCGTTAATCAAAAGCGATAAAATTTTCGTCGATCCTACTAGAGAGCTTGCCAAAGCGATCGTGGAATTCTCAAGATCGTAGAGCCGCAAGGCTTTGCAAGCAGAATTCTAAACCGCAAAATTTTACGACGATCTAAGTCGTAAAATTTTGCGGAACTATGTTAGACCAAACTTCCATCAAGGCGGAATTTATATGATAGCAAAATTTCATCACAGGATTTTAAGCTTAAAATTTTGTCAAAATTTAATCCGCAAGATCCAGAATGTAAAACCTCCGAAGTAAAATTCCGTAACAAAATTTATTCGTAAAATTTCGCACTGAAATTTAAGCTAAAATTCCATTAAATTTGACCGTTTCTAAAGCCCGAATTTACTATAATTTCCAAATCAAAAAAGGACCAAAAATGAGCGACTACACCCACCTGCACCTTCACACCGAGTATTCGCTGCTAGACGGCGCGAATAAAGTAAGCGAGCTCGCCGAGCTTTTACAGAGCCGCGGCACCAAGGCGTGCGCGATCACCGACCACGGCAATATGTTCGGCGCGATAGATTTCTATCAGACGATGAAAAAGCACGGCATTAAGCCGATCATCGGCATCGAGACCTACCTGCACAACCACGATGACATCGGCGATAAAAGTGACCGCCAGCGCTACCACTTGATACTGCTTGCCAAAAACGAGACGGGCTATAAAAATTTAATGTATCTTAGCTCGCGCGCGTTTTTGGACGGCTTCTACTACTACCCGAGGATCAACAAAAAAATTCTAAAAGAGCACAGCGAGGGTCTCATCTGCTCTTCGGCGTGCCTAGCGGGCGAGGTGGAATTTCATCTAAATAGAAGCGAGCGAAATTTAAAGCGAGGCGCGGGCGGCTACGAAGCGGCGAAAAAAGCGGCGCTCGAGTATAAAGAAATTTTCGGCGAGGATTTTTATCTCGAGATCATGCGTCACGGCATCGGCGAGCAGTTAAATGTCGATAAAGACCTCATCCGCCTCTCGCGCGAAATCGGCGTCAAGATCATCGCCACGAACGACGCTCACTACGCGCGCAAGGACCGCGCCAAGGCTCACGACGTCTATCAGTGCATCTCGATGGGCAAGACGATCAACGACGGCGACCGCCTAAAACACGTCGTTTCAGAATTTTACGTAAAAAGCGACGAGGAGATGAGGCGGCTTTTTGCGGACATCCCCGAAGTGATCGAAAATACCGCCGAGATCGTGCAAAAGTGCAATCTCAAATTTGCCTTCGACGAGAAGGACTACGCGCCCACGCCGCCGAATTTTAAATTTACGATCGAATACGCCGCTAGGCTCGGGCTTTCGCTGCCACAGCCCTCGGAGCGCTATAGCTTTGCAAACGATGATTTTTTATTCGATCATCTCTGCCGCGAGGGGCTTAAAGAGCGCCTTAAATTTATCAATCCACAGAAACACGAAATTTATCGCGAGCGCCTGGAAAAGGAGCTTGCCATTATTAAAAACATGCATTTTTCGGGCTATATGGTAATCGTGCAGGATTTCATCAACTGGGCGAAAGATCACGATATCCCGGTTGGCCCAGGTCGCGGCTCTGCGGCGGGTAGCATCTGCGCGTATGCGCTTCGCATTACCGACCTCGATCCGATCCCGTATAATCTGCTTTTTGAGCGATTTTTAAACCCGTCGCGTATCTCGATGCCCGACATCGATGTGGATTTTTGCCAGGCGCGCAGAGGCGAGGTGATCGACTACGTCATCGATCAGTACGGCAAATACAACGTCGCGCAGGTTGCGACCTTTGGTAAGCTACTCGCGCGCGGCGTTATTCGCGACGTGGCTCGCGTCTGCGATATGCCACTTTCGCAAGCCGATAAGATGGCGAAGCTGATCCCCGACAAGCTCGGCATCACGCTCAAGCAGGCTTACGACGCTGAGCCGAAGCTGAAAGAATTTATCGACGCAGATCCGATCGCACAGCAGGTTTGGGAGTTTGCGCTGGGCCTTGAAGGGCTCAATCGCAACGCGGGCATGCACGCTGCGGGCGTTGTGATCTCAAACGAGCCGCTGTGGAACAAAGCGCCGCTATTTAAGCAGGATAAGGGCGAGGATGCACGCCTAGTAACGCAATACACCAAAAACTATCTCGAGGACGTAGATCTGATAAAATTTGACTTCCTGGGTCTAAAAAACCTCGATGTGATCGATAACGCCATCAAGCTCGTCAAGCGCCGCTATAATCGCGACATAGTTTGGGAGGAGATAGACTTTAACGATCCGCAAACTTACAAAACCATTCAAAGCGGCAATACGCTGGGGATTTTTCAAATCGAGGGCGCGGGCATGCAGGATCTGGCGATGAACCTGCGCCCGGACCGCTTCGAGGATATCATCGCGATGATCTCGCTCTACCGCCCTGGGCCGATGGATCTAATCCCCGATTTTATCAGGATCAAACACGGAGAGCTAAAAGCTAGCTATATCTTCCCAGAGATAAAAGAAATTTTAGAGCCAACATACGGCATCATCGTCTATCAAGAGCAGGTCATGCAGATCGTGCAGAAGGTGGGCGGTTTTAGTTTGGGCGATGCCGATCTGGTGCGTCGCGCGATGGGCAAGAAGGATGAAAAGAAGCTCGCTCACATGCGCGAGCAGTATCTAAACGGCGCCAAAGAGCTGGGCTTTGACGTAGCTAAGGCGGATGAGCTATTTGATCTGATTATGAAATTTGCCTCCTATGGCTTTAACAAATCCCACGCCGCGGCGTATTCGATGATCACCTTTCAAACAGCCTATCTTAAGACCTACTATCCTGCGGAGTTTATGGCGGCGCTGCTTACTTCGGAGGAGGGCAACACTGATAAAATTTCAAAGTATATCGACGAGGCAAGCCGTCTAGGCATCGGGCTTTTGCCGCCGTCGATCAATCAAAGCTTAAGAGGCTTTAGCGTCGTGGACGACGAAAACTCCAAATCGGGCACCTCGATCATCTACGGCCTAGGCGCGATCAAGGGCGTGGGCGGTGCCGCGATCGAAAATATCTTAGAGCTTCAAAGCGAGGCTAAATTTCAAAGTATCGACGATTTTGCTTCGCGCGTGGACAATTTCCGCGTCAATAAAAAGGTCATCGAGTCGCTGATTTATGCAGGCGCGATGGATTGTCTGGGCAAGAGTCGATTAGCGATGATTCAAAACATGGAAAATATCCTAGACGTGATGAAAAAGATCACCGAGATTAAAAAGGACGCCGCTAGCTCGCTTTTTGGCGAGGATGAGGATATGACGAGCGGCATGAGCGTAAGCTTCGTCGATACCGATAAGGAATTTCCGCAGGGCGAAATTTTAAAGTTTGAGCAGCAGACCGTGGGCGTGTATCTCTCGGGGCATCCGCTGGATGATTACAAAGAGGAGATGGAGGGGATCGGCTATACGCTATCCTCGGCGTTTAGCGAGATCGACGGAGATAGCGCCGAGGTGCTTAGCGTGGGGCGGATCGAGGATCTGTCCACGCGCATGACGAAAACTGGCAAAAAAATGGGGATTTTAAACGTGCTTGATCTGCACGGCAGCTTTGAGCTCGCGGTGTTCGACAATGCGCTAAAGGCGATCGAAAACTTAAGCCCGCAGGAGCGGGAGCATCCCTACGCCTTTATGATTAAAATTTCAAAAAGCGCGGTCGGCGGCGCGGCGTATCAGCTGTCGTTTCTTTCGATGATGAGCCTGCAAAACGCTCGAGATGCGAGCTTTCGTCCGCGCGCGGGAGTATTTTTGGGCGAGAATCCACTCAAAGCCTACGCCGCGCAGCTTGGAGCGATTACACATACCAAATCTAACGAATTCGACGAACTGGTGGGCGACGAGGATGCAAGCGTTAAAATTTTATGCGTCGGCAAGATCGAAAACGTCTTTGCGCGCACGACTAAATCGGGCAAGCAGATGGCAAATCTCACGGTGCTCGATCTTGCGGGTAGCTTCGAGATGAGCGCATTCGGCGATATTTGCGATGCGGTCACTGCGCTAACGGACGCGGAGCTGGAGCGCCCGATGGCGTTTTGGGCGCGGCTTAGCAAAAACACTAGCCCTTACGGCGGGAAATTTCAAATTTATCTGGATGAAATTTTAACTCTAGATGCCGCGCAAAATATCGACGGCTACGTACCTAGTAAGATGCGAGGCTTTGGCGGTAGGGAGCGCGGGGGCTTTAGCGGCGGTAATTTCGGCTCCAGCAGAAACTTTGGTGGCGAACGAGCTGGCAGCTTTGGCGGAGGAAATTTTGCGGAGCGAAGGGGCGGGTTTACTGCGGAGGATCCCGCCCTTAAGGCGCGCAAAGAGCGCGAGGCACAGCGCAAAAACGCGCAGGATTTCGAGTTTGAGCTAAGCTTAGGCGAGCTAAGTCGCGAGAAAATTTATAAAATTTACCATCTCGCATTTTGCGACACGGCGCTGAAAAACACCAAGCGGCTGATTCTGCGAATCCGTAACGGCAGCGAGGTGCTAGTTTATCCGACCGAATACATCGTGAGCGATAATTTCACTGAAAAGGTGCGCGAAATCATCGCGGCGTAAGCGCGACTCTCTCGCCGCGCTAGGTCGGTTAAAATTTTATTCTTGCTTGTTGCACCGCATACAAGCAGTATTTGAGCGCGCAGAAAGCCTAGACTTTGACGCGGTTGCGATAAGAGACGACAATATTTTCGGCTCAAAGCTTGCCACGCGCAAAATTTACGATGCGACACATAAGAATCGTAATTACGCAGATAGTCCGTGATATCTAAATTTATTGCGTTCATCGCGGTGGAATTTTATCTGCCACAAATTTACAGGCACATAGACTGTTTCTGCTTTATTGCGTCGGCAAGGCTTGTAGCGCGCCGTTTGAGTTACCGCAATAACAGCTCGCCATACCTCGACAGAGTTGAATAGTTGAATTATATTGTCGCGCTAGCCTACGTTCGGTACAATAAATGGCGCGGACACTTTTAAATTTCTAGCTAAATTTTTGCGAAGTTTTACTTTGGCGAATCTCCACGCAGCTTTAAAATTTTAAACTTTAGCGGATTTGAAATTTTAGGCATAGTTTTACTACGTAAAATTTTATCGCGGTAAAATTTCGTCGGGCAAATTTAGTAAAGCACGTAAAAACAGATCCAAGATGTGCAGAAAAAATCCGAAACAAAGCTGACCCAGGCAAACGGTGCCCGAAAAAATCAAGCTAGCGCGGACTGGGCTCGAGCCGGGCGTCGGGACGCAACCTGTCTTAAATCCAAAATTTATCAAAATTGTTAAACGGCTGTATTTGAAATTTTTCGCGCTGTATATATTGCTCGCGCTAAGCGTGTTTGTCCTGCCCGAAAATATAGGTGATAATGCTGCTTGTGCGGGCTTTGTAAGCCTTATGAAGCAGTTTTTCAAATGTCGCCGTAGAAGGGATTGATCTGTACGCGCGGCTAGCATCTTCGATTTTGGCGCAGGCTACTTTCTATACTTAAAGAATGGCGCTAATTAAATTTCGCGCGATTTTTAGCGGCGAAATTTAGCGAGTTGAAATTCAGAAATTCTGTCGTTTCCAAGCCGTGGGAACTTGAGCCTAAATTTAGAACTTGCAAAATTTTGAAATTTTACGGCGTGAAATTGTGGAGCGAGATTTTGGAATTTTGAAATTCCGAGCCGTGGAGTTTTAGAATTTCGGAATTCTACGAGCTGTAAATTTAGGCTAAATTTTAAAATTTATAGCGATAGAATTTTAAAATTTTACGCCCCGTGGCTCGACAGCGCCTCCACTTCTTGATAAATCAAATTTGCAAGCTGGTTTAAATTTAAGAAGCGTGGTTGCCGCCATAAAATTCTATACGCAGCAGAGGTTTTTTAAACGACAGCGTGCCAAAACGGCGATGATCGCTCACGCAAAATACGCCGCGCGGGCCGCAAGCACTGCATGGCGGAGCAAGCGAGCATTAGGCGATCGTGCGGGCTAGTTTATCTCGTAGGTTTAAAATTTCATCGCGCTTTAGCACGAAGCTGTTTTTGTTGGCGATGAGGTGCGCCGAGCTTTGCATTATGGTTTCTGCGGGTTGCAGCCCGTTTTGCTTCATCGTAGCGCCGGTCTCCACGACATCGACGATAGCGTCGGCAAGCCCTATGAGCGGGGCTAGCTCGATCGAGCCGTAGAGTTTGATGATATTTACGGCGACGGCCTTGGAGGCGAAGTATTCGCGAGTGATGTTAGGCATTTTCGTAGCGATTTTTAGGCTCGGAGCGCCGTAGTTTAGCTGGGTGCCCGCATGCACGCCCACGCAGACGCGGCATTTTCCGATTTTAAGATCAAGCAGCGTAAGCACGTCAGGGCGATGCTCC
>CAJPSJ010000057.1 GCA_905373295.1 uncultured Campylobacter sp.
GTATTAAAATTTATAATTTGTGCCGTAGTAGTTTTTGTTATTATTTATAATTTATGAAAGTACTTTGTGTGCAAAGTGCGATTATACGTTTTTTGTAGAGGAAAGGCTTATGGGTAGATTATTGATAGCAATCGATACAAATGATATAAATTTAGTAAGATATATTGCTGCTGAAGGTAGAGTTTGCAAGCAAGCCAATGTCCATAATAGAGCGCTTAAAGAATTAAGAAAAATGGAATCGGAAAATAATAGAACTAATGAGTAAACCGGTTTTTGCGGAACAATAAAGAGAGATATGAAAGAAGCGAAATTTACAAGACGGCTTTCTTGCTTTATCCTTACGCGCTTATCTGTTACCGCTCTGCTATTCCGATACTCCGCCGCTTTGTAAAATTTTAGATATAAACGCTAATTTATGCGCACACCTAAATACCGTAAAAATTTTAAAATTTCAAATCCCTGAAGCTCTGTGAAATTTTAAATTTCGCAGACTAACTTCGCAGCAAGATTATCGTATAAAATCGATCGCGCGAAAACGCGCGACAAATAAACCTCTAAATTCCGCCGCACGCCTACTTTGACTCAAACAGCTGTCTTGCACGAGAGGGTGCTTTGCGCGCAGCTTTGGCTACACAAGCTTACGGCGCAAAGCAATTATAAGCAGCTATGCGGCGAAATTTACGCCAAAGTCTCGCCGCAAGCTTTATTTAAGCACCTTACCCAAAATCCCCGCACCTTTGCCGACGGCGCTGCCGCGAAGCGCGCTTTCCTTTTCTCTCATTACCGCAAATAGCCCGTCCAGCGTCTTTTGCGTGATGTAATCATTCAAGTCCTCGCCCTGCTTAGGCAGATACTCGCTCGTGCCCAGCCCGCGCGCGATGTTTTGCACCGCTTCATTGCCCGCGATCTTGTTTTGCGCGAAGGAATTTAGCCCGTTATACGCCGTCGCAAAGCTGTTTTTGCTCATCATATCGCTTACGATCGGCCTAAAAACCGCCCGCAGCTTCGCACCCGATTTGCTCTGCAAATACTCGCTAAGCGCCGTGTCGCCACCGCTGATGAGCTTTTTAACGTCGGCATCGCTCATAGATTTCAGATCTTGCAAAAATATCTTGCTCGCACCGCTCACTGCCTTGGTAGCGACATCGTTCATGTTCTCTACCAGCTGCTGCTCCCATTTATCGCCGCCCACCTTTCTCGCAAGCTTCGCAGCCGCCTTCAGCGAAGGAGGAAGCTCGATTTTAGCGGTCTTGCTGTGGATGTAGCCCTTGGCGAGCTCGCTTGCGGCGCGGTTTGTGGCGGAAGCGAGCAGGTCTTTGTAGTTTCCGCTCTGAGTCGCACCGAGCACGTCCGCGCCCTGCTTTAGAATATCCGTTACGTCCGCATGCGCAAGCGACAGCGACGCAGCGGCGAGTAAAACCATAAATTTTTTCATATTGCAACCTTTGGATAAAATTCGCGCCATTATGCCAAAATGCGGTAAACGCTCAGCCTGTGCTCGGTTTAAATTTACGCGCTGCGCGGGCGAGCTGAGATAAAATTTTAGGCTAAATTTTAAAGCGGCTTTGAGTTAAATTTTAAACGTCAAATTTCAAAGCTAAATTTAACGGGCGGAATTATTTAAAGATGAAATTTGGATGCGGCGGTCTTTGTCGTGCTTGCGGCTAAATTTTAAAAGCATCGCTACGACGAGCTAAAATTTTAAAACCGCACTGCTTGGCACTATTTAAATTTCGCAACGCAAACGATGCCAACGCAAGACGCACAAAGCAAATTATAGCGATGAGCGGCTATATCCTCGGCGCAAACGATTGGAATTTTATCAAAGCAGCCAAGAAGCCCGCCGCAAATTTAAAGAGTTTAAATTTAAAAGCGAGCTGCCGCTTTTGACAAAATAAAGCGAGTTGAGCTTAAACTAGGCCTTGATCCAGCATCGCATCGGCTACGCGGCGAAAGCCCGCGATATTCGAGCCCAACACGAGATTGCCCTCCGCGCCGAATTCCTTCGAGGTCTCGTAGCTGGTGCGAAATATGTGGCGCATGATCTCGCGCAGCTTGCTATCGACCTCCTCGAAGCTCCACGACGCCATCTGCGCGTTTTGCGCCATCTCAAGCCCGCTTGTAGCCACGCCGCCAGCATTCGCCGCTTTCGCAGGGCCGAAAAGAAAGTCTTTTTGCGCGAGCATAAAATCGATCGCCTCAAGCGTGCTTGGCATATTCGCGCCCTCGCAAACCATGCGACATCCGTTGGCATAGAGAGTTTTTACGTCTTGCAGATTAAGCTCATTTTGCGTAGCGCTCGGAAACGCGGCGTCGCACGGCACGCTCCACACGCCGTTGCGGCCTGCGGGATAGGCGCTAACTGGGATAAATTTTGCACCGGGGCGCTCCTTGATATATTCGCAAAGCCCCACGCGCAGCTGCTCTTTTAGCTTTTTAAGAAGCGCCACGTTGATTCCCTCGGCATCATAGATAAAGCCCGTAGAATCGCTTACTGTAACGGGCTTAGCCTGCATTTGATAGAGCTTTTCGGCGGTGTAGATCGCGACATTGCCGGCGCCCGAGATCGTGCAAATCTTGCCGTGCAGCGAATCGCCTCTGGTAGCGAGCATCTCGTTTGCAAAATAGACCGAGCCGTAGCCCGTAGCCTCGGTGCGCGCAAGACTGCCGCCCCAGCTTAGCCCCTTGCCCGTAAGCGCGCCGTCGAATCTGCGGGTGAGCTTTTTATACGCGCCGTACATATAGCCGATCTCGCGACCGCCCACGCCGATGTCGCCCGCAGGCACGTCGGTATTAGAGCTTATTAGGCGGTGAAGTTCTAACATAAAAGCTTGACAAAATCTCATAATCTCGCCGTCGCTCTTGCCCTTGGGATCGAAATTCGCGCCGCCTTTTGCGCCACCGATATTAAGACCGGTGAGGGAATTTTTAAAAATTTGCTCAAACCCTAAAAATTTTAAAACGCCCAAATTTACGCTCGGATGAAAGCGCAGGCCGCCTTTGTAGGGGCCCAGGGCGGAGTTGAACTCTATGCGATATCCCGTATGCACGCAGGGCTCGCCGCCGTCGCTCATATAGACGACGCGAAACATCATCGTGCGCTCGGGCGCCAAAATGCGCTCTAAAATTTTGTTTTTCACGTATCGCTCGTCGCGCTTTAGAAGCGGTATGAGCGAGTATAAAATCTCGGTCGATGCTTGGATAAAGACCTCCTGGCCGGGATTGGCGCGCTTTAAATTTAGCAGCAAGCCGTCGATGTAAGATTTCATAGTTCCTCCTTTTGAACCGGATTAAATTTTAATTTTTTGGCTTTGGCGATAAATTTTTTCAGCGCCAGCTCCTCGCGGACGCTGATTTTGTAGCTTATAAATTTCAAATAATTTAAAATTTCACCCTCTTTTATGCCGCGCGAAAGGGCGTAGCTTTGCAGGATATATCTTGGAATTTTAATACGCGAACGCAAAAATTTCGTCGCCAGGCGCGAGTAGGCTTTTTCGTTCTTCACACAGCACAACCGCCCGAAAACGAAAGGTAGGCCCGTGCGCCGCTGCCAAATTTCGCCAAGATCGTAGAATTTATCCCTGCCCTGCGAAAGCAGCGCCTTTAAAGCGTTATCGCCGATCAACACTTCGCCGCTAAGATCCAGCACGCGGGCTAGCATATTTGAGCTCATCGACGCGGGATCGAGCCTGGGCGCCGAGTTTTTGCGAACGAGCACGCTTAGCACTTCCCGCTTTGCGACGATTCCAAGAGGCAGCCTGCGGTATTTTGCGCGGCGGCTTTCGATGCTCGAGATCACTGCGGCGTCTATCCTGCGGCTATAAAGATCGGCGCAGAGTTTGCTCGGCACCCCTTTTTTAAATTCTATCGATTTTTTAACATAAGACGGCAGCGGAAGGGATTTTAAAAATACGTGAAAAGGGAGCAAATTTAGATAATCGATTTTGCCTAATAACATAACTTTCTCCGAATTTAGCGCAGGAAAAGAGGGTTAAATTCCGGCGCTAAATCGGAATTTAACCAAAAATTTTAAAGTTTATTTGACCTCGGTGATCGGGATGGATTTGTATTTGCTAAACTCCACTATGCCCTCACCTTTTTTGAAGTGGATGCTCACTCCGTCTTTGTTCTCCATATAGATGCCGTCGGCGGCGCGCTCGCGCTTAAGATCGTAGCTTTTGCCGCTATCGTCCTTTAACACGGCGGTATTGAAATCGTCGTTTGAGCTAAGCGAAAGCTTTTTACCCTTGTCATCGACAAAATAGAAGGTCTTTGCGTTCTCTTGAGTTATGGTTTTTTCGCTCTGTGCTTGCTTATTCATAGCGCTATCCGGGGATTGGCGGAGCTGGTTTGAGCCGCATCCTAGCAAAAATAACGCCAAAGCGGCACACGATAGAACTTTAAACATATTTCTCCTTTAAATTTAGGTTACACTCGTTGATGAGTGATTTTCGGATATCCCAAAGCTTTTGAGAGAGATCCACTTTGTAGCTCTGCGGATGGACGTTGCGAAGGTGCTCAAGCCAAAATTTGCTCTTCTGCTCCTTGCTAAAACGCGCGATCTCGCTTACCGTGCGGCGCGTACCTACGAATTTGCCCTCCCTAAAAACGGGACGTAAGAGCTTATGCGCGCTGAAATTCGTTAAAATTTTACGCTTGTAGGTGTAAAGAGGGTGAAAAATTTCAAGCGGTGCGCTCTCGTCTATGCTCTCTCCCTCAAGCGCGATCAGATCGGCAAGCGCCATACCGTTGTCTTTGTCGTAGAGTCTAAAGACCTGTTTGTAGCCTGGATTATTGATCTTGCGCGGATCGTTTGAAATTTTGATCTTAGCCACGATCTCACCATCTTTTTCGATACCGCTTAGCTTATACACGCCGCCTAGACTCGAACTGTCTCCGCCGGTAATAAGCCTCGTGCCGATCCCCCAGCTATCGATTTTGGCGTCGAAAAGCTTGAGTTGATCGATCGCGTATTCGTCTAGATCATTTGACGCAGTGATCTTTGCGTCATTAAAGCCCGCAGCATCGAGCATCTTGCGCGCCTGCTTGGTTAGATACTCCAGATCGCCCGAATCTATGCGGATTCCAAGCGGCTTATGACCGCTTGCGCGCAGCTCTTTAAAAACCTTGATCGCATTTGGCACGCCGCTTGCGAGAGTATCGTAGGTATCGACAAGCAAAAGCGTGCTGTTCGGATAAATTTTAGCGTAGGCGCGAAACGCCTCCAGCTCGCTATCAAAGCTCTGAATCCAAGAGTGCGAGTGGGTGCCGATCGCAGGGACGTCAAATTTCTTTGCGGCAAGCACGTTTGACGTAGCGCTGCAGCCGCCTATAATCGCAGCTTTTGCGCCGTAGATGCCCGCACTTCGCCCCTGAGCGCGGCGCAAGCCAAATTCCATCACCGAATCGCCCTGAGCGCTAAAGTTTATACGCGAGCTTTTCGTAGCGATGAGAGTTTGGAAATTTATAGTATTTAGGATCGCGGTCTCGATGAGCTGCGCTTCCATAATATTTGCCTTGACGCGGATAAGCGGCTCGTGCGGAAATACGATCTGCCCCTCGTCCATGGCGTAAATTTCGCCGCTAAATTTAAAGCCTTTTAGAAATTCTAAGAATTCCGGCTTAAAGAAATTTAGACTTTTTAGATATGCGATGTCATCGTCACTAAATCTGAGATTTTCGATATAATCCACGACCTCGTTTAAGCCGCAAAATATCGCATAACCGCCGCCGCTTGGGTTTTTGCGATAAAAAACGTCAAAAACCGCCGTCTGATCGGGCTTTGTGAAAAAATAGCCCTGCATCATACTAAGCTGATAAAAATCGGTAAGTAAAGCCAAATCTTTCATTTACGCCTCTTAAAATTTAATCTCGCCTCGTGCAGGAGCAAAAAATCATAGCTTTTTAGCTTCTAGGTTCTTTTTATAAGCCGCAGCGTCGAACTCTTTGACGCGAGCGACGCCGTCATCTACCGCAGCTTTTGCAACCGCCGTCGAGATCACGGCAAATACGCGCGGATCGAAAGGATTTGGGATCACGTAGTCTTTGCCGAATTTTAAGCTATCTTTACCCAGCATCTTGCGGATTTCTTCAGGAACCTCTTCGCGAGCAAGATCCGCCATCGCGCGAGCGGCAGCAATTTTCATATTTTCGGTGATCTTTTTGGCTCTTACGTCAAGCGCGCCGCGGAAGATATACGGAAAGCCCAAAACATTATTGATCTGATTTGCAAAGTCGCTTCTGCCCGTGCCTACGATCGCGTCGCTTCTCACCTCCTCGACCTCGCTTGGATAAATTTCCGGTACCGGATTTGCAAGCGCGAAAATGATCGGATGTGGCGCCATAGTCTTTACCATCTCTTTGGTTAAAACGCCCGGCTTGCTAAGGCCCAAAAACATATCGGCTCCCCTAATTGCATCCTCTAGCGTGCGATCTGCGGTGTCTAGGGCAAATTCTTTCTTTTGCTCGGTAAGATCGGTGCGACCCTTGTAGATCACCCCTTTGGAGTCAAGCATTATGATATGTTTAGCGCCTAAATTACGATACATCTTTGCGCACGCTATGCCCGCAGCACCCGAGCCGCTAACTACGATCTTCATATCCTCGATCTTTTTGCCGCTGATAAGGGCTGCGTTGATTAGCCCTGCGCCCGTAATCATCGCGGTGCCGTGCTGATCGTCGTGCATGACGGGGATATCGACGGCTTTTTGCAGCTCGCGCTCGATCTCGAAGCACTCGGGAGCTTTAATATCCTCTAAATTTATACCGCCGAACGTAGGCGCAAGCGCTTTGCAAATTTCAATTATCTTTTTAGGATCTTTTTCGTCGATCTCGATGTCAAATGCATCGACGCCGCCGAATTTTTTAAACAAAACCGCTTTACCCTCCATTACGGGCTTTCCAGCGATTGCGCCGATATCACCAAGCCCCAAAACCGCCGTGCCGTTGGTGATAACGGCTACGAGATTAGCTTTATTAGTGTATTTAAACGCAGCCTCGTGATCACTTTCGATCACTTTACAAGGCTCCGCGACGCCCGGCGTATATGCAAGCGCCAAATCCTCCGCCGTAGCGCACGGGGTTTTTACATTCGTTCCGATTTTACCGCCTATGTGGTACTTCAAAGCCGCTTCAACGTTTACTTTAGCCATTTTATAATCCTTTTTTGATTAAATTTGAAATTCTCGTTTTAACTTCGTCGCTTCCTAAAATTTCACAAATTTCAAAAATCGACGGACTTACGCTTCCCCCCGTGATCGCAACGCGCAGCGGCTGGGCAAGATCCTTTAGCTTGGCGCCGTTTGCGTCCAAAAACTCCATCGTCCTTTCCTCGCACTCCTTTGCATTTAAATTTGCGCTTAGAGTATCCGAAAATTTTGCGAGTAAGCTTAGCGAACTTTCGGTTACAAATTTCTTATACGCCTTCTCGTCGTAGCAGCTCGGGCGATTTAGAAGGATTTTAATGCCCTCGGCCATCTCCACTAGCGTCTTTGCGCGCTGTTTGTACTGCTGCGCGATGAGATGTTTTTTCGCGTGCGAGCGGATATCGACGCCGAATTCCACAAGCTGCGTGGCAAGCTCATCGTCGTCAGAGTTTTTAATATAATGCGCGTTTAGCCACTCAAGCTTGGTTTGGTTGAAGGTGCTAGCGCTCTTGCTGATATGGTTAGGATCAAAGTATCGCTTCATCTCCTCCATGCTAAAAATTTCATCATCCCCGTGGCTCCAACCCAGGCGCACTAAGAAATTTAGCAGAGCCTGCGGCAGATAGCCCATGCGCTTATACTCCATCACGTCGGTAGCGCCGTGGCGCTTGCTTAGCTTGCTGCCGTCTGTGCCGTTGATCATCGCGACATGATAAAATTTCGGGATTTTAAAGCCCAGCGCGTTATACAGCACGATCTGCTTTGGGGTGTTGCTTAGATGATCGTCGCCGCGGATCACGTCCGTAACACCCATCAGCGCGTCGTCGATCACGACCGTGAAGTTATACGTGGGCGTGCCGTCGGAGCGCGCGATGATGAAATCGTCCAGAATATCGGCAGCGTTAAATTTTATCTCGCCCTTGATGCCGTCGTTAAATTCTATCGTGCCGCTAAGCGGGGATTTGATGCGGATTACGGGCTCGATCCCAGCAGGCGGCGTGCCGGTAAAGTCGCGATAGCGATTATCGTAGCGCGGGCGCTCTTTGCGAGCTTCCTGCTGCGCGCGCAGCTCATCCAGCTCGTCCTTACTCATATAGCATTTGTATGCCTTGCCCTCATCTAGCAGCTTTTGGACATATTGTTTGTAAAGATCAAAGCGCGAGCTTTGATACACGATCTGCCCGTCATAGTCTAGATTGCACCACTTAAAAGCTTCCTCGATCGCCTTAGCAGCCTCCTGCGAATTGCGCTTCAGATCGGTATCCTCGATACGCAGCAGGAATTTGCCGCCGTTTGCCCTAGCGTAAAGATAACTAAAAAGTGCCGTTCTAAGTCCGCCGATATGTAAATATCCCGTAGGACTCGGCGCAAAACGAGTTACTATCATAAAAATTCCTTTGCAAAAATTACTATTTAATGTTATAATCGCGATCTTGTAATTATAAAGCAAAAAGACTAAATAAAGGTTAAAAATGATAAAGAAACTGCTTTTTTCCGCAATGATATGTGCCGTTTGTGCAAATGCCGAAGTAGTAAACGGCGTCATCGCCGTGGTAGATAATGAACCGATCACCGGCTACGAACTAGCCAAAGTTCAAAAACTAACGGGCACTTCGCCGCAAGCCGCGATGGAAATTTTAATCGGGCAAAAGCTTCAACAATCCGAGATTAAACGCCGTGGCATCGCGGTAAATGACGCGGAGATCGACGCGAGGCTCAAAGCGATCGCCGATCAAAATAAGCTTAGCTTAGACCAACTCAAAACCGCTGTGCAAAAGCAAGGCATGAACTACGATGACTTTAAAGCAAATATCCGCCGCACACTGCTTGAAGAAAAGCTCTACGGCTCGATATTCGCAGACGTACAGCACCGCACTACCCCTGAAAATGTCAAAAAATTCTACACGCAAAATAGCTCTTTGTTTACAACCTTCGATAGCATCACGCTCACCCGCTACATCGCAAAATCTCAGGCTCCGCTCGATAAGATCCGCGCAAATCCTAAGCTCCGCCCAAGCGACGTGTATGTGATGAAGGGAACCCTCAAGGCCAATCAAATGGACGAGGGACTAAAATACATCGTCACGAATGTCGAGCAGGGCAAATTTTCGCCGATCATCCCTACGCGCAACGGCTACGAGATGTTTTACGTAAACGACAAAAAAGGGCTTCGTACGCTTGATTTCGACAGCGTGCAAGATAGGGCGATCGAAGGCTACGTGACCTCCGAGCGCAAAAAGGCAATCACCGAGTTCAATGACAGACTCCGCTCAAACGCTAATATCCGCATCATCGAGCGCTCGCAAGCCCAGCCTCAAAGCGGCAAAGACAAGGGCAAAGCGAAGGTTCAAAAGAGGAATTAAATTTTAAATTTTATCCGCTTATCCGCCGCGGCGCACTAAATTTGTCCTTGTGCGTTATGTAATCAAATTTAAAGGCATTCATGATAGTAATCAGCGATTTTACGAACTTAATAGCGATCCTAGAAGCGGCGGCATAAGTGCACGAGACTTCGGCGCGAGCAAATTTTGCTCCCACATCGATGCCGCCTCAAAACTCGTCGCCGTTTGGAGCGATGAAAACAGCGGCGAGGAGCTAAATTTTGAAATTTATACGAATCTGTATCATCATATTGACACAAATTATACTTCTTTGTTTTCAATGCAACATATTTTAACTCAACAACAATTTTTCTAATAATTTTCGTCTGTAAAAATATAATCTAAACGCACAAAACGCCCATTTGCATCGCTTATATAGTACAAAATAATACATCCAAATTAAGTCGTGCCTAAACCTCAATGCCGACTTCCTTAAATTTATCCACAAAAAAGGCGATTTTCTCAAAAACATTTTGCTTCATGCTTAGATACTTCGGA
>CAJPSJ010000058.1 GCA_905373295.1 uncultured Campylobacter sp.
CAGCTTCACGCTCTCCTCCAAGTTCAGATCCTTGTCGTTTAGGCTCTTTAAAAGCGCGTTAATCTTCTCCATTTTTTCTTCAAAACTCATCCAAAATCCTTTTTATGATGTAATCAAATTTTTCTATCTCGACCAAAAACGCGTCGTGTCCGTAGTCGCTGTCGATCTGCGCGTAGCTCGCGCGATCTTTTTTGCCCAGATCGCTCATCGCATCGTAAATTTCTTTCATTAGCTTCGGCGGAAAGAGCACGTCGCCTTTGAAAGAGATGAGGTGTAGGCGCGATCTGATCTGCGCGCAGGCGTTTTTGAGATTGCCGTAGTGGCGCGTGCAATCAAATATATTCATCATCTTGGCGATGTAGAGATAGCACAGCGGATCGAACCTGCGCGCGAAATTTTCGCCGTTGTATTCAAGGTAGCGATCCACCTGAAAGCGCCCGTTGATCTCGTAAAGACCGTCGGTTTCAACGTAGTTTCGCCCGAATTTATCCTGCATCGAGCTTGGGCTTAAAAAACTTATATGCCCCGCCATGCGCCCCACCGCCATGCCGTCAAGTCCGCGCTCGGCGATTAAGCCTTTATCGTAGTTGCCGTTTTTGAAGCTCGGATCGCGCAAGATGGCCTCGGTCGCGATCTTATTAAACGCGATCGCCCAAGGCTGCGTAGCGTATGTGCTTGCGAGCACGAAAATTTCATCCGCAAATTCCGGATATTCGATCGCATAGCACAGCGCCTGCATGCCGCCCAGACTGCCGCCGATAACGGCGCGGACGCGGGCGATGCCGAGGCGCTTTAAAAGCATCATCTGCGCGCGCACGACGTCTGAAACGACCACTACGGGAAAGCGCAAGCGGTACTCGCGGCCGCTGCTTTCATCAACATCTAGCGGGCAGGTGGAGCCGAACGGCGAAGCTAAAATATTTATGCAGATGACGAAAAATTTCGTCGTATCGACCGCTTTATGATCGCCGATGAGCCCGTCCCACCAGCCGGGCTTAACGTCGCCCTCGTAAAGTCCCGCGGCGTGCGCTGAGCCGGTTAAGGCGTGGCAGATGACGATGACGTTTGATTTGTCCTGGTTTAGCTCGCCGTATGTTTCGTAGGCGAGCTTGAAGTTGGAAAAGACGCGGCCGCTCTCCAGATAGAGCGGCTCGTCAAAATTTTGAATTTTGCTTTGAAGGATCACTGATTTACTCGGTAATTCGGCGCTTCCTGCGTGATGATGACGTCGTGGACGTGGCTTTCTTTAAGACCTGCGCTCGTGATCTCGACGAATTCCGCCTTTTGCTGAAAGGTCGCGATATCCTTGCTGCCGCAGTATCCCATCGAACTTCGCAAGCCGCCTAGCAGCTGAAAGATCACGTCTTTTAGCATACCCGCGTAAGGCACGCGCCCTTCGACGCCCTCGGGTACGAGCTTTTCTTTTGCGGTGCCGTCTTGAAAGTAGCGATCCGAGCTTCCCTTCTGCATCGCCGCTAAGGAACCCATGCCGCGGTAGGTTTTGTACTGGCGACCCTGAAACGTAATGAGCTCGCCCGGTGTTTCGTAGCAGCCTGCTAGCAGGCTTCCCATCATCACCGAGCTTGCGCCCGCGGCTAGAGCTTTGGCGATGTCGCCCGAGTATTTGATACCGCCGTCTGCGATGATCGGAATTCCAAATTTAGCCGCCTCGATCGCGCAATCGTTGATCGCGGTAAACTGCGGCACGCCCACGCCCGCTACGATGCGCGTAGTGCAGATCGAGCCCGGACCGATGCCTACTTTAATCGCGTCGGCTCCTGCGTTTGCGATATCCTTTATGCTAGCGGGGTTTGCGACGTTTCCGACCACTACGTCGACGTCAAAATTTCGCTTCAGCTCCTTAAGCGTGTCGATAATGCCTTTGGAGTGTCCGTGCGCGGAGTCCATCACAAGCGCATCGACGCCTGCTTTGACGAGAGCTTCGGCTCTTTGCAGATGGCCTACGCCAATCGCCGCGGCGACGCGAAGGCGTCCGAATTTGTCTTTATTAGCGCTTGGATATTCGATGCGCTTTTTAAGGTCTTTAATCGTAATAAGCCCCTCCAAATGGCCGTTTGCGTCGATTATCGGAAGCTTTTCTACCTTGCTGTTTCTAAAAATTTTCTCCGCATCATCAAGCGTGCAGCCCTTTGGAGCGGTAATTAGCGGAGCCTTGGTCATCTTTTCGCCCACAAGCGCGGCGGTATCGGTTTCAAAGCGCAGGTCGCGATTGGTTAAAATCCCAATCAGCACGCCGTTGTCGTCGATAACGGGAATGCCGCTAATATGGTACTCGCTCATCAGATCGAGAGCGTCTTTGATCGTGGCGTCCGCCTTGATCGAGATAGGATCGATGATGACGCCGCTTTCGCTCTTTTTTACACGGCGAACCATCTTGGCTTGGGAGTCCTCGTCCATATTTTTATGGATAACGCCGATGCCGCCGAGGCGCGCCATCATTATCGCGGTGCGATACTCGGTGACCGTATCCATCGCAGCACTCACAAGAGGGGTATTTAGCGTGATATTCTTCGTAAAACTAGTGCTGATATCGACCTCTTTGGGTAAAATTTCAGAGTATTGCGGTACCAACAAAACATCCTCGAAGGTCAGAGCCTTTTTGACGATCTTCATACTTATCCTTTCACGATTTTTTCTAAACTCAAGCCGCCGTCCAGCACCGTTTGTTCGTCGTAGGCGCGCCCGATGAGCTGCGCGCTGATATTAAGAGCCTCTTTGTTTTTCGCTACCGGCACGGAGATCGCGGGAAGCCCCGCTAAATTTACGCCGATCGTGTAGATGTCGCTAAGATATGCGCGAAGCGGATCGCTAAGCTCGCCGAATTTATACGCCACTCCGGGCGCGATCGGCATAAAGATCAAATCGGCGTCTTTTAAAATTTCCTCATATTCGCTTTTGATGAATGCCCTTGCTTTCTGCGCTTTGATGTAATACGCGTCGTAGTAGCCGCTGCTTAGCACGAAGGTGCCTAAAAGCATGCGGCGCTTGACCTCGTCGCCGAAGCCCTCGCCTCGGGTGTTGGCGTAGAGCTCTTTTAAATTTAGAGCCTTCGCGCGGTTTCCGTAGCGCACGCCGTCGTAGCGGCTTAAATTTGCGCTAGCCTCGGCGGTTGCGATGATGTAGTAGGTCGCGATGTCGTATTTGGAGCTGCAAAGATCGCGGTAAACGATCTCGTGTCCGAAGGATTTTAGCTTTTCTATAGTTAAATTTAGAGCCTCTTTGACCTGCTGCGAGGCCTCGTCGATATAATTTTTTATAATGGCGATCTTAAGTTTGCGATCCGCGTTTAGCTTATCCGCGGTGCTTTCGTAAGCGCCCGCGTAGCTCGTGCTGTCCATCTCGTCGCGGTCTGCGATGATGTCGTATAAAATCGCCGCATCCTCGACGCTACGCGTGATCGGTCCTATCTGATCGAGGCTACTCGAATATGCCGCGAGCCCGTAGCGGCTGACCCTGCCGTAGCTCGGCTTGAAGCCTACGCAGCCGCAAAATGCCGCCGGCTGTCGGATCGAGCCGCCCGTATCGCTTCCGAGTGCGGCTATGGCGATATTTGCCGCTACGGCAGCTGCGCTTCCGCCGCTACTGCCGCCTGGTACGCGCGAGTGATCGGTCGGATTGAGAGTTTTGCCGTAGAATGAGCTTTCGGTCGTGCTTCCCATCGCAAACTCATCCATATTCGTTCGCCCAAACGGCGCCAGGCCGCGCTCGCGTAGCTTTTTGATCACCGTCGCGTCGTATGGCGCAACGTAGCCTTGCAAAATTTTGCTCGCCGAGGTGACGCTCCAATCTTTTACCTGAATGTTATCTTTGATCGCGATCGGCACGCCCTCGCCGCTGATGTTTAGAGCCTCGCCCGTAAGCTGCTCTACGTAGGCGCCGAGTTCTTTGGTTTTTAAAATTTTATCCTTTAGCTCCGCTCTAAGCGCTGAAATTTCATCCGCGCTCAGCTTTAGAGCCTCTTTCAAACTTATCATCTGCCATCCTTAAATTTATTCACGAAATAGATCCCTACGCCCGTTGCTACGCAGATTAGCGCGATCGTAAAAAATACGAAGCCGAGACTTATGGGGCTAGCGAGCATGCATGACCTTCGCACAGCGCGGGCAGAGCTCATCAGGCTCTTTTGCGTTAAATTTCCAGCATCTCGGGCATTTATGTTTAGAGGATTTTACGAGGCGGAAAATTTCGTCGTTTATCTTAAACTCCGCCAGAGCCTCCTCGCTTTGCAGAGTGTCCACGTCGCTTACCATGAACCAATCCGCCACGCCCAAGATGTCGTTTGATAAAATTTCGTTCGAGCTCGTCTGTAAAACTAGCTCGAGCGTCGATTTGATGATCTTGTCCTTTTTCAGCGCGTCGATGAGCTCGAAAAATTTCTCTCTCGATTTGATTAAAATTTCGTCGAATTCTAGAAAATCGTCAAATTCTATCGGCTTATATGTCAGATCGAAAACGTCTTCTTTGCCCTCTTTGATGATACGCGGCGCAAACTGCATTACTTCGTCGATTGTGTAAGTTAGCGTAGGCGCGATTAGAGGCAGTAGCGCTCGCGTAATCAGAGCGATCGCGCTTTGCGCGCTTCTGCGGCGCGGCTCGTCGGGTGCGTCGCAGTAGAGCCTGTCTTTGCAGATATCAAGATAAATTCCGCTCAAATCGGCGCTTAAGAAATTTAGCAAGGCGTTGAAGCCCTTTGAAAAATCGTAGTTTCTAAACGCCGCTTCTGCGCCCGCAAAGGCGTTTGCCGCGCGCGTTAGGATCCAGCGGTCAAGTCGCGTAAAATTACCCGTCTCGATCTCACCCAGATCGCTGGTACTTGCGAGCAGAAATCTTATAGTGTTTCGGATCTTGCGGTACTGCTCGCTTACCTGCTTAAGGATATTGTCGCTGATCTTTAGATCGGTCGAATAATCGCTCATCGCGACCCATAGGCGCAAAATTTCAACGCCGTGGCTCTTTGCGACCTCTTGCGGATAGACGACGTTTCCGACGGACTTACTCATCTTCTGCCCCTTCTCATCGACGGTAAATCCGTGAGTGAGGATGCTTTTGTACGGCGCGCATTCGTTAATAGCGCAGCTTAGAAGTAGTGAGCTTTGAAACCAGCCGCGATGTTGGTCACTGCCCTCAAGATACATATCCGCAGGGAATTTGCCAGCATCGTAAACGCCGCTTTGCAGCACCGCCTTCCACGTCGAGCCGCTTTCAAACCAAACGTCTAAGATGTCCATCACCTTTTCTAAATTTTCAGGCTTATATCCGCTATCCTGCGGCAAGAGCTCCGAAATTTCCATCTGCCACCAAGCATCCGCGCCCTTGACTTTAAAAATCTCGTAGATATTATTTAAAATTTTTTCGTCGAAAATCGGCTCTTTGGTGCCTTTATCGCGGAAAAATGCGATCGGCACGCCCCAATCCCTTTGGCGTGAGATACACCAATCGGGGCGGTTCTCTATCATCGAACTTAGGCGGTTGATGCCGCTTTGCGGGTAAAATTTAACCTTCTCAATCTCTTCAAGCGCTACTTGACGCAGCGTCTTGCCGCTGAGTTTAGGCTCGTCCATCGCGATAAACCACTGCTTCGTCGCTCGGTAGATCACCGGCTTGTGCGTGCGCCAGCAGTGCGGGTAGGAGTGGACGAATTTACCGGATTTGATAAGCGCGGGACCTAAAAGCTGTAAAATTCTTTCGTTTGCTTTGAAAATATGCATCCCCACGAGTTCATCTACGACATCTGCGCGGAAAAGCTTTTTGGTTTTAAGGGTTTGATCAAAGCAGCCGCCCTCATCTACCGGCATCAGCACCTCGATGCCGTATTTAAGTCCTACGAAATAATCGTCCTCGCCGTGTCCAGGAGCCGTATGCACGAGCCCGGTGCCGCCATCCATTAAAACGTGCTCACCGAGGATAAATTTTGAATCTCTATCGTTTAGCGGATTTATCGCGTTTAAGCCCTCGAGTTCGGCGGCTTTAAATTCCTTTACGATCTCGCCCTTCGTGATGCCCAGACTTACGAGGCTTTCGACCAGAGGTTTTGCCAGGATCAAATTTTCGCTCGTCAGCGCGTAAATTTCATTCGGGTTCAAAGATATTGCGCCGTTTGCGGGCAGCGTCCAAGGCGTGGTCGTCCAGATGACCGCTTTAGCGCCTTTAGCGCCGATTTTAGCGTTCGCTTCACCGCTTAGATCAAACGCCACGAAGATCGAGTAGTCCTCTTTGTCCTTGTATTCGACCTCGGCTTCTGCAAGCGCGCTTTTTGCCGCCCAGCTCCAAAACACGGGCTTACTTCGCTCGATTAGAATTCCTTTTTTAGCGATCTGGCAGAGCGCTTTGTAAATTTCAGCTTCAAACTCAAATTTTAGCGTCAGATACGGATCGTCCCAGTCGCCTAAAATCCCCATATCTTTAAATTCATTGCGCTGCACGTCGATGAACTCTTTGGCGTGCTGTCTGCAAAGCTCGCGTATCTGCACTTTTGAAAGCGATTTTTTCCGCTCTCCGAGTTTAATCTCTACTTGCTGCTCGATCGGCAGGCCGTGGCAGTCCCAGCCCGGCACGTAGCGGATCTCCTCGCCGAAGAAATAATGGGTTTTGGTGATGATGTCTTTTAAAATTTTATTCAGCGCGTGGCCGATGTGGAGGTGTCCGTTGGCATACGGCGGGCCGTCGTGGATATTAAAGCTGACGCTTGCGCCCTTGCGTTTAGCCTTCATCTTTTCGTAAATTTTACGCTGCTCGTACCATGCCTTAAACCGCGCAGGTTCGTTTTGCGGCAGCGCGCCTCGCATCGCAAAGTCCGTCGTAGGAAGAAAGAGAGTATCTTTGTAGTCCATATTTGTACCTTTTCGTGTCTTAAAAAATTTGTGAAGTTTATCCAAAACGCCATTAAAAAGCTCTGAAAGAGCAGTCTGCGTTTATGCTATAATGTGCGAAAATTTAATGAGGGTCTTTATGAAAAATATCATCCTTGTAATCGGCGAGGATATCCGCTACGACGCGGCTTTGATGAGCTATATTTCTCGCAGCTACGAACGAGTTTTTGGGCGGATCGACGATCTGAAATTCTTAAGCGAAAACGATAAGGTTTTGCCCTTCGCGCTTGAAAAGATGATCGATTCGTACGATTTTATCACGATCTTTGCGGCAAACTCCGCCTACGCGGTCGTCGGTAAAATTTTATCGACGCTCTCTTTCGATTCGCTTGAGCTGAAAAACGGAGAAACCCTAGCGCCCTCGATGGCGCGCGCGGTGGCGAAAAACAGCTTCTTGCTAAACGTCAGAGGCTGCTCGGTAAACGTGATCAAGGCACTTTGCTTGCAGAGCCTGCCGCCGATCCTCCAAGACGCGCCGAACGCGGGCGAGAGCTTTTATCTATTCGATTGCGAATATGAAAGCGTAAAGCAGCGCCTAGAAAGCCTTGCGATTAGCTATAAAATTTCGCTTACGATCAGCAGACCCTGCTCCTTTTTGCTGCTCGTGCGCGCCAGTGCGATGAAATTCGGAGCGCTGGACGCGTTTTTGCAAAGCGTCGGCAAGTATTATGAGAGCTGCTATATCGAAGGCGGCGATTTTATGGGCTTTGTGGTGGATAGGCTGCGCGAAATAGGCGCTAAGATCACCTTCGCAGAAAGCTGCACCGCAGGGCTCATCGCTGCAAAATTCGGCGCGGTTGCGGGCGTGAGCGACGTTTTTGACGGCTCGCTCGTAAGCTACGCCAACGAGATAAAAAATCTCTGGCTAAACGTAGGCGAAGATACGCTCGCTCGCTACGGCGCGGTCAGCGCGCAGACCGTGGGCGAGATGCTTGAAGGCGCGCTGCAAAGCAGCGGGGCGAGCTTCGCTCTTGCAGTAAGCGGTATCGCAGGCCCCGGCGGCGGAAGCGCACAAAAGCCCGTAGGGACGGTCTTTATCGGCGCGAAGGAGCAGGGCGGCAAACAGATCGTCGGGGAATTTCATCTAAAGGGCGATCGAAACTACATCCGCGAACAAAGCGCCGATATCGCTATCTGCTTGCTTTTAAAGCTTAGAAGCGATCTATTTTTCGGGCGACTCCCAAGCGCGCCTGCGAGAGATGAAATTTAAAGGAGCGGATTTTGAAAAGACGAATTTTGAAAGGGTGCGGAGGCGATTTAGCGCAGAATTTTATCCGAGCTAGCGGCGAACTGGGCTTTAGATGGCCGCGAAATTTTGTTTCGGCGGACGGCGGGCGAAATTTTACTTCGGCGGATCGCGCTAGAAATTTTAATTTTATAAACGATTTTATCTTTATAAGTGCGGCGCGAAATTTTACTTTAGCGCTAGTCATGGCGTGCGTTTTGAGCGGCTGCGACGGCGGATCGGACGCGCAAAATCGCGAGCAAAGCGCACGCTCGGAACAGAATTTTAGCGTGGGTAATCAAGGGCGAAATTTTAATAAAAGCGCGGATGGCTCGGGACAAAATTCTATGCAAGGCTCCACGCTAAATTCCGTGCCGCAGGGCTTTGAGAGCAAGCAAAAATCCGATCTAAACTCCACGATAGACGAACTTGCAAACGATGCTAAAGTTTTGGGCGAGGCCTTGCAAAATTTGCAGAAAAAGGCGCCTGAAGCCTTGAGCGATTTCGCCGCTCGCAACGCGGATAGGACCAAGGATCTGCTAAAGCAGGGCGAGGCGGCGGCACGCGAGGCGGGCAAAAACCTTGATCAGATGGGGCAGAGCCTGCAAGGAATTATAAAAGATGCAAACGAAAGCCTAGGCAAGGTCTTGGAGGGCTTTGGCGTGCAGCCTAGACATGAGCCGCGCGGCGGGCGCTCGCAGGAGCGCGATGATAATTCAGATCCTGAAGAGGCGGTCGATAGGCAAAGCTTTAGAATTTAAGCGCGGCTAAATTTCGCTTAAATTTGTTTGTTGTGGAGAATGCTCGCAGAGAAACGATGCTAAATTTATTAAATTTGCTAGGCGCGGTGGGTTCGTTAAATTTTACTCGGCACGGCGGTTTAAAATTTTGCGTGCGAGCCACGAGCCTTGTTAAATCCCATCATCTTTCGACGCAGGTTTTTTTAAAATTTTAATCCTCTCAGTATGAGATTTTTTAAATTTCATTATTTTGCGGCGCGTGCGTTGCGGCGCGCGGAAATTTTTTACGTTGCGCGATTTTTGTTTGTAAAAAACTCGCGCAAGATCGGTTCGTGCCCCGCACTCGGGAGTTAAAATTTTGTGCCCCGCACTCGGGAGTTAAAATTCTACGCGCTCCGATCGGGCTACGCCGATTAAAAAAGCTTCGCTCCGCCCGCTAAATTTATAGCGTCCGCGCAAAACAGCGGCGAGCCTGGCAGAGCGAGCGTCTGCGCCGTCCTGCTAAATTTAAAATTTTACGCACAATTTTAAATTTACACAGCCGCTTTGTCCTCCGCGCCCGCTTCGCTAAATTTTAAATTTATACGACTATTTCGTTGTTTGCGCCGTTTCATTAAATTTCAAATTTTCGCGCCGTATCCGCCGCCCACCGCGAGTAAAATTTTAAAATTCCGCATGCCGCCGCAGGTAAAATTTCAAAATTCCGCTCGCGCTTCGTATGCGAACTCAAATGAAATTTCAAGTCTAAATTTGAGCCCCGCTCTTAAATTTTAAAATTTTATCAGAGATTTTTTTATACAATTACGGCTGAAATTCGGCCCAAAAAAGGAGAGGGAATGTATAAGCTAAAGCATCTTCTTAGCGCGCAGGATCTAAGCCGCGAGGACATCTACGACTTTATAGGTCTAGCGCGCGAGTTTAAATCGCTGAACCGCAGCGATATCAAAAAATCCGACTCGCTTCGCGGCAAGACGGTCATCAACGCGTTTTTTGAAAACTCCACCCGCACCCGCACGAGCTTTGAGATCGCAGCCAAGCGCCTGGGCGCGGACAGCGTAAATTTCACCGCTGCGGACAGCAGCACGAAAAAGGGCGAGACGCTGATCGACACCATCAGAAATATGCAGGCGAT
>CAJPSJ010000059.1 GCA_905373295.1 uncultured Campylobacter sp.
TAGATGATTAGCGGCGCGTAATTGTCGCGGAAGACATTCACTTCGATGATCTGCTGTCCGACCTTGACGAGCTCGATGACGCCGATGAGTACGGCGATCGAGGTTGTTTTTATCATCCTGCTGAATAAATTTATCGTTGCGGGCACCAGGCGCCTCATCGCAAGCGGCAGGATGACGTAGAGATAAATTTGAGATCTGCTAAATGCGAGCGCTTCGGCGCTTTCGAATTGATGCTTGGGTATGCTAAGCACGGCGCCGCGCACCAGATCCATCATCTCAAAAACGCCCCAGATGCTAAAGACGATGATCGAAGCCGCGATATTTGAGATGTGGATGCCAAATGCCTTGCTCGCGCCGAAATATACGATAAATAGCCAAACGATGGGCGGCATGATGCGCACGATCTCTAGGCAAATTTTAAGCGGGATGTATAAGGCTCTGCGCCCAGAGGCCATTAAAATTCCAAATACCAAGCCTAGAGCGAGCGAAACCGCGATCGAGATGAGCGCGATTTGCAGCGTGACCCCGAGCCCGCCAAGAAGCCTGATTAAATTTTCGCCGCCTAAGAGTTCCATCGCTAGCCCCTCATATACGCAAGGCGCTTTTCAAGCAGCGTAAGCGCGAGCGAAAGCGGCAGGATTATGATCAGATACGAAACGCTTAGCATAAACAGCGCTTCGTTCGTCTTGTAATACAATCCGATCACGTCCTTTGCGGCATAAACGAGATCTGCGAGTGCGACGATGCTAACGATCGAGGTTTCTTTGAGTAGGAATATGATATTTGCGCTGATGGAGGGTAGGGCGATTGCAAAAGCGCGCGGCAGCACGACGTAAAACACTATCTGCGCCTCGCTAAGGCCCAAGCTCATCGCGCTTTCGATCTGAGATTTTTTTATCGCCTCAAAACCGAGCCTAAAGCTCTCGCTCATATAACTTCCGCCCAAAAATGCAAGACCTACAATCGCGCAGGTAAGGCCTGAAATTTGAACGTCCAGCTTCGGCAAGCCGTAGTATAGAAAAAATAGCTGAATTAAAAGCGGAGTGTTGCGAGATAGCTCGATATATGTGCTCACAAGTGGGCTTAGCAGCGGCAGCCTTTTGTATTTTATTAGCGTGCAGATAAAACCGATGATGATGGATAGTAAAATCCCGTAAAATGCGAGCTTCAGCGTTAAAATTCCCGCCTTTACGAACATCGGGCTAAATTTAGCTATAAAATCAAAATCCATAAATTCTTCTTTCCGTAAAATATGCATATTATACAGATAACTGATTAAAATAGTATTAAATCAGAATTTTTTTATAAAGATTCCGAAAATTTAGGAGTTTAAAAATATATCTTATAAATATATTTAGTCCGAGCAGATACCCGGACTATAGAATTTTGACGGAATTTTACGAGTAGAAAATATACGCGTACCCCGAAACCAAAAACGCGGAGAATATCGCTAAAATTCCGCCACTTCGTACCATTTCCGCCTGGCGAATGCGTCCCGTGCCGAAAACCAAAGCATTCGGCGGCGTCGCTACCGGCATTATGAAAGCGCAGCTTGCGCCCACACCGATTACTATAGTAAGAGTTTCTTTTGGTAGCCCCATTTGCGCTGCTACTCCTGCAAATACTGGCACTAAAAGTGCAGCAGAGGCGGTATTGCTCGTAAATTCCGTAAGGCAGATGATAAAAACCGCCGTTACCAAAAGTACGATGTAAGTAGGCGCTCCGCCGAAAGTGTGCGCGACTAGATCGCCAAGCACCTTAGAAGCTCCGGAATCGCCTAAAACCGCACTTAGCGTAAGTCCGCCGCCGAAAAGCAACAGCACGCCCCACTCGGTGTTTTCGGCGATGTCGTGCCACTTGGCAAGCCCTAGAATGACGATTACGACTGCCGAGCAGATGGCGACGTAAGCATCGTCCACTTTAAAGCCCACAAGGGTTGAAATTTGTTTCGAAAATATCCAGCCAAGCGCTGTTAGAGCAAATACGACGATCGTAATAATGCGCTCGCGCGTCCAAGGGATATGCTCCAGATCCATCTCTATTTTATGGCTTAAATTCGGCTTGAAAATTATATAAAGCACCACAAGCATTATTGGCAGCATCACGCACATTAGTGGCAAACCTACCTTCATCCAGTCCGCGAAGCTGTAGTGCAAGGCTTGAGCCACGATTAAATTTGGCGGAGATCCCACGAGCGTGCCCAAACCTCCGATGCTTGCAGAATACGCGATGCCTAAAAGCAAAAACACGAGCGTGCCGCGATCTTTGCTCTCGTCCATGTTGGCGCAAATTCCAAGCGCGATCGGAAGCATCATCGCAGCAGTTGCGGTGTTTGAAACCCACATCGAAAGGATCGCCGTAGCAAGGCAGATTAAAATCGCAGCCACGCCCAAGCGACCGCCTGCGCGGGCGATTAGCCACATCGCGATCTTTTTATCGAGCTTTTGCATATGCAGAGCCGTTGCCAGCGCGAAGCCGCCGAAAAAGGTAAAGATCGTAGGGTTTGCAAAATTTGCAAGCGTGCTTTTGATGGTGGCAGCCGTGAAAGTGCCATCTTTAGCGAATTTACCAAGTCCGATAGCTACCGCAAGCACTGGCACCATAAGCGCAGTTACCGTGATATGTACGGCCTCTGTAAGCCACATAATCGCGATAAAAGCAAGTAGCGCAAGGCCTTTTTTGACATTGGGCTCAAATGGCAATGCGGCATATAGCGCAAAGCCCACTGCGGCGGCAATCGCCATAATGATGACGCCGCGCTTAGGAAACGGCACGGTGTCGGTGAGCCTGTCTAAACCCAGCTCGTCTACGTCCGAGTCCAGCGGCCCTTGTAAGCGGGAGTTGCGTAACTCCACTTTGTGTTCTTCCATAGATACTCCTTTTTTGGATTTGGCTTATGATACAAAAATGAGGCGGGAATTTTATAAATTCCAAATCAAATCGTCTTAAATTTTTAAAAGTGCAGTTACTATCGGTAACACGGCACTTATCTCGTGTGTAAATTTTAAATTATACATAAAAACGAACAACTAAATAGGCGATTTAAATTTCATCACAGATTATTTTTTAATGGTGTCCGGTGTTTAAATTTGCTAGCTGTTCACGGGGCGGCGACGTAGAATTTCGTCGGATTCCGTGCTGGCAATCAAGATAGAATTCTGTCCTTAGCAAACGAGATAAAATTTTATCCAAGGCGAGTGAGATAAAATTCCAAGTCTTGTCGCGAAATTCATCGAAATTTCAAAAAAAGGATATTATAATCAGCAAATTTTAAACGTGCTTATGAGCGAGCTTGGCGGAAGACGCTCAAAGATAGCAAGCGGTAAAATGGCAAAGCGGCGGCGGAAAGCCCGAAATTATAAATTATAAGGAGAAAATGTGAAAAATAAAATTTTAATCGCGGCGTTTGCCGCTGCGGTATGCGTGAGTTCAAGCTTTGGCGAGGGGATATTTTTAGGTATCGAGGGAGATTATTCTTTTAAATCCAGCATCACTACTAAATGGTCTGACGAGGACGATTCTGGCACGAATAAAGATAATAAGGGGCAGGCTGCGCTCGGCTTTAAAGGCGGCTATGATTTTGGTATAGCTAGGGCGTACGGCGAGTACTTGTATGATTTCAAAGCTTCGAAAACTGGCACTGACGAGGACATCATATTTAAACACGAGTGGAATAAGCACAGCTTGCTCGTAGGCGGGGATTTTACGCCTGAGATTACGAATGGCTTTAAACTCGTAGCGGGCGCATATACAGGAGTTTCATTTTTGAAATATAAAATTTATTCATATGACGAATCTGACGGAAGCAGCGATTCGCTTTCAAAGACTCTGCCTGGCTGGGTCATCGGTGCAAGACTAGGCGGGCTATATAGCTTTGATGAGCATAACGAGATCGAGTTTGGCTACAAGGCGGACTATACGAGGTACAAGGCCAGTAAGCTCGGAGAGGGCGTAGACAAGGTGTATGAGACTAACCATGGAATTTATATGGGGTATAATTTTAAATTTTAAAAATTCTAACGTACTAGCGCAGGATGGAGCGAACGAACTCCCGCTCCATCCGCTTTTAAATTCCAAATAATTATTAGACGTCAAATCGCAGGATTGTTTAATCCGAAATTTGCTAGCAATTCAGACGTAATTATATGATAATCAAAGGGTGCTGCTGGTACTAGACATCAAATTTTACCCGCTTGCGCATATAAAATTTAAAATTTTTAAAAATATCATTACGCAAGCTTAATTTCCTATTTTTGGTGCTATCTGGTAAGCACTTAAATTGATGGAATTTATGAAATTTTACTCAATCCGCTTTTTTCTAAGAATCGTTATAATTTCAAGTTGAAATAGCGGAATTTTGTCAATATCGCCATTTGCCACTTTAAATTTGTTTCATAATTGCTTCGGATATCTCACGACCCCTAGCTTGAGCCAACGTAGAAGTGCCATAAAATCATTAAAATTTGGTTGGTTGCCATAGGCAAAATTCTAAGCGAGCACGTAAAAGAATTGCATCTTAATGTTAACCTATCTAGAGACGGATTCGCCTGTTTGCTTTATGGAAATCTCGCATTTACATCTTCGGGATTAGCACTTAAATTTTGCGGTAAAATTCTAAAAACTACTACACCTAAGAATTTTACCGTTTTAAAGCATTAAATTTTACGATTTTAAGATTAACCGCAAGCGTAGAATTTTGCCTTTATAAATTCATGGTAAAAGCAGTGGCGCTTGTTCTTGCGGATTTAGATGCTAGATTAATCCGCAAGCGCTACGCTTTTACTAAAATTTTATCTTTATCAAAATTTTAAAATTTCAATTGCTGTTTTTAAAGCGCTTCGGCGCAAACATAAATTTCTAGCTGCTTCGCTATATTTTGTAAGCTAGCTCGGGGTCTTAAAATAGCAAGTCGTAGTGCCTGCTATTTGCCAAAAACCCTAGCGAAAATCGCGTCTACATTTTTGGTGTAATATCCGTAGTCAAAGCACTCTTTGATCTCGCTTTCGCTTAGTTTTTCTCGCAGCTTTGTATCTGCGAGCAGATTTTGTAAAAATAGGCTATGCCCTTGCTCATCTATAGCTTTTTTGCCCTCTTGCAGATCCGCCCAGACCTTCATCGCGTTACGCTGCACGATTTTATAAGCATCCTCTCTGCTAACTCCTCGTTTAGGCAGCTCTAGCAGCACGCGCTGCGAAAACACGAGCCCACCGGTTAAATTTAGATTTCTCATCATATTTTCAGGATATACGAGCAGTTTTTCGATCAAGCTTGTCAAGCGATTTAGCATAAAATCGGCGGTTATAAAGCCATCAGGGAGGATAAATCGCTCGACCGAGCTATGGCTGATGTCGCGTTCGTGCCATAGCGCTACATCCTCCATCGCGGGTATTGCGAAGCTACGGATCATACGACATAGCCCCGTTACGTTTTCGCTAAGCACGGGATTTCGTTTGTGCGGCATCGCAGAGCTGCCCTTTTGACCTGGGCTAAAAAATTCCTCTGCCTCATAAACCTCGGTGCGTTGATAGTGGCGGATTGCGATAGCGATCTTTTCGCAGCTGGAAGCTAGGATCGCAAGTGCGCTCATTACCTGCGCGTAGCGATCGCGCTGGATGACTTGATTGGACGCGGGAGCGGGCTTTAGCCCCAGATATTCGCACACCAGCTCTTCCAGCTCTAGTGGAGCGTGGGCGAAATTCCCCATCGCACCGCTTATTTTGCCGTAGCTGATGACGCTTTTTGCGTGTTGCAAAAGCTCTAGCGCGCGATTTATCTCATCATACCAGACCGCAAGCACGAGTCCGAAAGTGATCGGCTCGCCGTGGATACCGTGGCTGCGCCCGACCATAAGTGTCATTTTATGCTTCATGGCTTGAGATTTTATCGCGGCTTTTAAATTTTGCACATCCTCAATGATGAGCTCCATGCTTTCTTTGATTTGTAGCGCGACGGCGGTATCGATGCAGTCACTACTAGTCATGCCGTAATGCACGAAGCGGCTCTCCTGCCCAAGGCTCTCACTCACGCTCGTTAGAAACGCGATGACGTCGTGCTTGGTGGTCTTTTCGATCTCATCTATCCGCTCGATCCTAAAGCTTGCGTTTTGTAGAATTTTATCTTTATCGCAGTCACTTATTAGACCTAGCTTATTCCACGCTTTAACCGCCGCGAGCTCGACTTTTAGCCACGCGTCGTATTTGGCTTGCAAGCTCCATTTTTCAGACATCTCTTTTCTTGCGTATCTTTCGACCATTTTAGTAGCCTTTCGGTTAGAATTTCTTGTATAATGATGGCAAAAATTATATAAAAATGGGGCTGAAAGTTTAATATGGGTTATGAGAAAAGAAGCTTGGGAAGCTTTGAGGGGCGCAAAATTTATGAAATTCTGCTTAGCCTCGGATACGATATGAAATCCGCGCAGCGCATCTGTGACAAGCATCGCGTAACCGATGCAGAGGATCAAAATTTGCATAAAAGCTCCGTCGCGCACGGAGAAATTTTTTTGATCGATTACAAATGCGAGCCGCGCGGACTGAAGCCGATCTTTGAGTGCGATGCGTTTGCGGCATTTGACAAGCCGAGTGGAATTTTAAGCCATCCGAGCGGGCGCAACTCGCCTTATAATATGTATGACGAGATCTGGTCGCTATACGGGCAGGACGCGTGCGTGGCGCATAGGCTTGATTTAGAAACCAGCGGAATTCTTATTGTCGCCAAGGATAAAGACGCGGCGCGCGAGCTTAAAGAGTGCTTCGAACAGCGTAGGGTGATGAAAAGCTATCTAGCGCTCGTGCAAGGGGATTTGAGAGAAGGCTTGCGAGGGGATTTGCAAGGTGCCGCTTGCAATGGCGAGATAGAGGATTGCTATGCGCTAGGCTCGGATGAAATTTGCGGATCAAAATTTGCGGGCGATGCTGTGAGTTTGCCAAGTAGCATATCGGATCTGCGCGATACACTAGCTCTAAAAGGAGTAGGCGATAAATTTGGATTTAATACCTTGTCTGGTAATGTGAGTAGGGGATTATGGAGCAGCGCTCTATCTGGCGACGCGCAGGCTAAATTTGAATCTGGCGCTCCTGCTGGCGATGTTGGCAGCGGATTTGAATTTGATGCTTTATCCTGCGGCGTGAGCGATAAGCTTAAACCCGCTATCGCGATGAGTAGCGCGGATAACGGACATAAACCTTACGCCTTATCTATGGCTAAATCTTTGCCGGCTACTTCTACGAGCTGTGTAAATTTGAAAAAATTTGAGCCTGCAAAATACGCAAAATTTAGCGAGAAACTGAAATTTTTAAAGGATTTTGAGGGATTTGTGATCGATGCTCCGATCGCTCCTAGTGACGAGTTTGCCGATCTTAAAATTCGTATGAAAATATCGCGCGACGGCAAAGAAGCGATCACGCTGATACACCCGCTGCGATATTTCTCGGACATAGACGCTAGCCTGATCGAGTGCTATCCGCTGACGGGTAGGCAGCATCAGATCAGGCTGCATCTATTCGCCGCGGGCGTACCGATACTGGGAGAGCCGCTGTATGGGCTTTCGCGCGAGCAAGCGGAGCGGATATTGGATAAAAAGATGGATGAGACGGAGCGGATCAGAACGACGGGAGCGCCTAGATTGTTACTGCACGCGAATGTAATTTGCTTTAAACTGAGCGGTGAACGATATGAGATAAAAAGCAAATTTGATGCCGCAAAAGAGTTTTATAATCTCGCGAAAATCGGTAAAATTCAAGCAACTCAATAAAATTTTAAAGCGGCGACGATTATTTTTATGATCAGGATTTTGCTTTTGCTGGTTTTTATAAAATTTTGTGCTTACAACGGCATTAATTTATTAATTTCTCATCTATAGTTATTTGAAAATTTTAAGATGATTTTATTTTGCGATGGCTATAATTCATAATCAGAATATTAGTAATTGTGAATAAAGGATGAAAATGTTGTGGTGGGAAAAAACAGTCGAATATTATTTTGTAAGGCAGTGTTTGTTGGATATCGATATAGCTCCACTTGATGGTGATATAGAAAAAATAGGTGATGCTTTAACTCATAACAATGGGAAGTTTTTACTTATAGAGTTTAAAAGGGCATTCGAGAATTTATCCTCAGAAAAGAGAAAATATGCAGATTGGGAAAAAAGCGCTAAGGCCATAAAAGCATATAATTCAACTTGGCTAGACAGCGGGTTTCATATATTTATTTTCGGTAGCGAAAATTACGGTACATTTGAGCTCAGAGCGCATAAATATTGGGTGCTTCAAGATAAGTTGGGTGGCAGTATAAAAGATTTTAAATCTGGTGTTGATTCTTTTAAAAAATACAATCAAGAACATGGAATATTTAAAAAAGAATTTGACGAATACGCTAATTTTCTATTTAAGCAAAAGGGCGAGGCGGGAAGCTCTGTTAATTTAGAAAGCTCGGCATTGATAGCAAGCATAGGGAGCAAAACGGTAGTTGCTTCTTTTGGGGAATATTGCAAGAGGGTGCTTCATCTGGAGAATAGTAAAAAACAAGAGCGTACAATAGAGATAACACCACCAAGCAGAGGTATGGGCTTTGGGCTATAATTATTCTTTAGTATCTATAGTATAAAAACTTGAAAGACAGAGGGAGAGGTAAGAACTGTGGATTGTTTTATTTATTTGTTTTGGTTTGGTATGTAATATAGAAGTTGAATGGCGACATATATATTGTAAGCGCGAAACTTTCTAAACAGCAAAGAGAAATGCTATATTCCTTGTTGTATCGATAAAATTCTATATCTATTTATTTGTGCGATTATAATTATAGATTAGTATGAAATTCGATCGATAAAATTTGCGTGAGATTGAGCTATGACATCTAATTTTTATTATTTCGACTTCTTGCGTTTGTATATTGTAAAAACAATAAAGAAAAATGCGTAAAATTTAGCCTAAAAGTAACTATAAAAATTTGTTTTATGCTTTAAAATTTGGTTTATTTTATTCAAATAGCCATAAACGCTACTTCCGCTTCACCGATATTTATGACCTTGCCTTTGCGCGTCATAATGTCCAAATCGTGCTCCATATTCCACGAGTAGCTAAACTCAAAGCCGATTTTGCGTCGTCTATGATATAGATATTTTACAGCTCCAATAGTTCGCTAAGCTCCTGTGGCGTGCTGATGCCTGGCATGAAATCGCTTTTCGTCTCGCTCAGATAGTCGTAAATTTTCTGCCATTTCGGGTAGTTTTTTAAAATTTCAGCTAAGATGCCCGTTAAAATTTCTTCCTGATTTTGCTTTAGAAACTCTAGCGTGTCCGATTGTGCCTGGCTAGGCTCATCCGTCTCCTCGCCGTTTTCATCTAAAAACGCGCAGCGAAACTCGCCCTCTTGCTCTAAAGCTTTACCGAAATACTCCAGTCGCAGCGGAAAGCTTAAGTCCTCGTATTCCTCATCTTCAAATTTAGACAAAATTTTAGGCTCCGCAAGATGTGCATTAAAAAACTCCGCGACCTTTGGGCTGCGGATGAAAAGATACTCCTCATTCGCTTCGTAACTTTTGCACAAAAATTTAAGCGCCTCCTGCTCTGCGCCGCGCTCCAAGCAGCATTCGCCTTTATAATAATCGCTCACGTAGGGCGGATTTTCATTACTTCTGGCGTGCTTGTCCATCTCGCCTAGCCAGCGCAGCATATTTGGGGCGTCCGCGTCCATTTGTACTCATTTACCATGCGCGCTGCGTAGATGTATGAGTCGTAGACGCGGTATTTCTCATCGTCCGCCTCCACCCATTTTGCCTCGATAAAGCGGATAATTTCTGCCTTTGTAATCTTGGATTTTTTAAGCAGCGATCTGTCTAAGAAAACGCCGATCTCGTCCATTATTTTTTGCGCATCCATTGCTACTCCGTTATAAATTTTAGGCTCAAGATAAGTTAAAAACTTTCAAAGGAGTTTTTAACTATGATCCTGCCGA
>CAJPSJ010000060.1 GCA_905373295.1 uncultured Campylobacter sp.
TTTTTCATATTTTTTAAGATCTATTTTTCGGACATTGTTTTCATCTCCTTCGCCGATTGCTCCAAGCGCGCGAAAATCCATATCTATCTCGCCGTAAATATCAAAAAACAGATAGCTGCCCTTAAAGCTTTTATAGGCAAATTCCTTTACGGCATCCTTAACAATTTCGATATTTGCAAGCGTAACTTCGGTCTTTTTACAAGATTCGTTTTTTATCTCGACTTCGATTATCTAGGCTCCTTTATTTGTCTTGCTAAATTTTAATCCGTTAGCCATTTTACCACATGCTCCAATAATTCCTCTAAATTTTCGGCTCCGCAACTTCCTTTGAGTTCGTTTTCCGTGGCATTGATGAAAAACCAATCCTCGTCATCTCTATCGATATTTATTTTGATCGGCTTTTTCCCGCTCTCGCCATCGATTTCAATCCACCAACCGGGATTATCGACCGTTTCTAGCGTAAGGCCATATTCATGCTCCCATTCTCCGTCGCATTTGGAAGCGTACCAGTTTTGTATGAGTTTTAGATTACTCATTGCTACTCCTTTAATTTTATAAATTTTAAAATTCTCGATTTGTTGGGCTTTGATATTGCAATTGAAGCAGGGCTTCTTTGCTATTTAAATTTAATCGCTTATTAAAAATTTCTTTTCCACGCCGTCTTTATTTACGGTGATTATCTTCGAGTTTGGAATATTTAAAAATTTTATAGCTTTTTCGTCCAGTTCGGATAACGGCTCCTCGTGATTATATTTGGTTTTAAAGTAATATAAGAAAAGATCGGCCGTTCGATTTTCATCCATAAGTTGCATTATGCACCTATCGTTTGAATCGCCGCTACCATATCGGTTTATCATCATAAACGGCTCGCAGCTCTTATGAAACGGGAAGCGACCGAAATTAAAAAGGTTGCCGACGAGCTCAAATACAAGGACAAAAAACAGAAATAAAATGAATAGTTTAATTGTTCTGCGCCTCATTGCGCCACTCCCTAAATTTTGAAATCAAAAATTTGTTTGTGTTTTAAATGCCAGACGGTATTTGCGCTCAAATCGCGGGCGCGTCCAAGCGCTAGTAGCGGTGGTCGGGCGCAAAATTACGACGCTATCTCGCCTTTTGCCGCGCCGGTTGCGGCGGATTCGCTTTCGTCCATGATGATGAGCTGTTTTGCGCGCTTGATCTTGGCATCGTCGCGAAACGCTGCGCGCACCTTGTCCATACCGGTGTAAAATTCCTTCATCAAAACAAGGCACAGATATGCGCCGAATTCCGTCGTGCGGATGATCTCGCTCTCGATGCGCACGGCTCCTGCAAGCCTCAGCAGGCTAAGCTCTCTGCCCAGTTCACGGCGCAAATTTAGATCGTTTGCGGCGTTAAATTTAGCGATATCGATCTCGCCGTTAAAAAGCTCGGTCAAAAAGAGGTATTTTGCGCGCTCGGATCTGCTAAAATCGCAAGTGGCGATGACGGTACTTTCGTTTTTGCGCACTCTGCTTGCGTAGTCTTCGAGATTAAACGCATTTACGAGCAGTCTGCCGCCTAAGAAACTAAACGCGCCGCTTCCGATGCCTACGTATTCGTGGTTTGTGCTCACATACTCGTCGCTCATATTTGATTTCTCGCGAGCGAACGCCCATGCGTTGCTGCGGTGCCAGCTAGAAAATTCCTTGCAGATGATGGAGTAAAATTCCTCTTCGCGGTCTATGTTGCTAACGCCGAGACTTCGCGCTATTTGATCGCGCATCAAAGGCGATTTCATCAGCGGATACAGCGTGATCTGCTCCGGTTTTACCGCCTTTGCCGCTTCAATGTCGCGAAGTAAAATTTCGCGCGTTTGAAACGGAAAGTTAAAGATCAGATCCAGGCTTAAAATCGGCAAAATTCCGACCGCTCGGGATAGCTTTTCTTGCAGAATTTCACCCGAGCCGAATTTGTCGTAGCGCGAAGCTTTGCGTAAAATATCATCATCAAAGCTCTGCACCCCCACGCTTAGGCGGTCTATTAGCCCGCGAAATCGCAGCAAGCTCTCAGGTTCGATGTGGTTGGGATCGCTCTCGCATGAGACCTCTTTGATGCTAAAAAGCGACTTGGCAAGCTCCAGCGTGCGCGCTAGCTCATCCTCGTCGATGAGCGTCGTGCCGCCGCCTACGTAAAGCGTCTCAAAGTCGTAGCCAACGTCCTTCGTGCGCTGCATCTCGGTGCGTAGCGCGCTAAAATACGCCTTGCACGCGCCGCGTTCGTAGGCGTATTTGTGAAAGGAGCAGTACGGGCAAAACGTGTGGCAAAAGGGCACGTGCATGTAGAGCATATATTTTTTATCTGGGTTTGGAATTTTAGCGATGTTCTCTTGCGTGATGTCGATTCTAAGAGAGTTATAAAGAGATTTTTGCATAGTTTCGGCGGCGTATTTTTTGGCGAAGCTATGCACCATTTGACTGATAAAATTCATAAAACTTTAGCCTTTTTTTAAACTTAAAAATTAATTTTTGAAGTTTATCGAAAACTAACTTATAAATTTATCAATAATTCAATAAAAAGCGTAGCGCCGCCATATATATTAGCGTAGGAAGCGCTATCGTAACGAGGGAATTGCGAAATTTAGCATGCACGACAAACGCCATAATTAGGCAAAATAGCAGCACCGCCGTTTGCAGCACATCCGCGCTAAAAGCCCGTTCGCCTGAAAAGCTAGGCAGCATCGTCTTAAGCGCGTAGATCGTCAAAACGACCATTATCAAAAGGCCCGAGTTTTTCTGCAGATACGATAAGCTTGGACTCGCGGTCTTTTTCTTAAAAAGCAGCAGCGGCAAAAATCGCGTCAAAATCGTAGCGATCGAGGCTAGAAAGATATAGGGTAAAATTTCCACTACCTGCTCCTTTTTAGGAATTTTTTCAGCCTGCGTCCCGCGCGCGAAGGTTGCTCGAAGTATTTACGAAAGAGCAGCAATACCGCAGTGCCGAAAATCAGAGTGCCGAATAAAAAGTATTTTGCAGGAAAGATAAAAAGCCCCGCAAACGCGCAGGCAAAGCCCAGAAATAGCACTTTGTATTGCGGGTTCGCTTTAAAAACCTCATAGGTTAGCATCGCAAAAAGTGCCGTCAGGCTAAACTCGACTCCGCTAAAATCAAGCTTCAAGCTTGCTCCCAAAACAGCCCCTACAACGACGCCCGCGACCCAGTAGGAATGATTTAAAACCGCGGTTAGATTATAGAGCAGATCAAGCTCTTTTAATCTTTGCGGCGTTACGGGCTGTTCGCCGTTAAGCTCCTCGGGGCACAAAAATGCGCGCGCTTTTAGCAGAGCAAAGGTTTCATCCGTAAGGGCATATACGGCGTAAATTTTATGACGCACGAAGCGCAGTTCCTCAAGCAGCGACATCGTATAGAAAAAATGGCGAAAATTTAGCAAAAACGCCACGACGAAGGTATCTACGAGCGAGGCGTGAGTTACGATGAATGCGATCAGCACGAACTCCACGCTGCCTGCGTATATAAGCAGCGAGGTTAGCGCGAGCGCCCATACGGGCAGATCCTGGCTGATGCCGTAGATGCCAAACGCCAGCCCTAGCGGCACGTAGCCCATCATCACGGCGAGGGTGGATCTTAAAATTTCGATTTTACTCATAGTTTTCCTAAATTTAAAAGGGCGATTGTAGCTAAAATTTTATTAAATTTTTACGGGGCGCATAGGCGGATCTGCGCTGCTGCGAGCGGGTTTTGCGCTGTAGCGCGTCGTAAGAGGAGCTGCAAAATTTACTCGGTTCGGCGCCGAAAATTTTAAAATTTAGCCTGCGTAGAATTTTGTGAAATTTTAAAATTTCGGGGAGTGGATCTTTAAATTTAGCCTAAAATACGTGGCGCAAAAGCACGAATGCAAACGCCGAAAGCAGCGCCGAGACGGGTAGGGTGATGATCCACGCTAGCCCGATCGGCTTCATCAGCGACCAGTTCGTGCTGTGATTTACTAAGCCTATTCCCAAAATCGCGCCGATTAGCACGTGGGTCGAGGAGATCGGAAGCCCCAGCACCGATGCCGCCATGACGACGACGGCGCTTGCGAGCTCGGCGCTAAAGCCCGAGGCCGGGTGGATTTTGGTGAGATTGGTGCCTACGGTGGCGATTACCTCTTTGCCGATGAACCAAAGCCCAGCTATGAGGGCTACTGCGAACATTATCATAATCTGCTGCGGCACGGGAGTGGAGGGATTGATACTATTCGTAGCCATCGTATCGATGATGGCGGCGAACGGACCCACGGCGTTTGCGATGTCGTTGCTGCCGTGCGAAAAGGCAAAGCCGCTAGCGGTAAGCACCTGCAGCCAGCTAAACATCAAAAAGGTCGATTTATTCAGATCCGAGCGGCGCAGGGTTTTAGCGAAAATAAACATCAAAAGCCAGGTAATCAGCGTCGACATACCGATGATGAGGTAGTTGTAAAAATTCGTAAGCCCGAAATTTAGATTATGCAGCCCCTTAAATATCAGCATCGCCGAGATCACGAAAGCACCGATACCGGCTACGGCGGGGATACCGTACTCTAGGGCTTTGTGGGATTTTAGCTTCTCTTTTTTCGCATCAAGCTCGATCACCTTTTTATAATACTCGCTATCCAGCTCGCTTGGATCAAAATCTGGATCGCGCATCGCGTAAATATCGTGATTTAGCGCCTCTGCATAGGCGATCTTTTGGATGTCGTCCAGGGTCTCGAAGGTCTTTTTATGCAGCTTGCGGAGGGATTTTTTTTCGCGCTTTATGCGGTCGATCTTTATTTGAGCGTAGCGGTTGTAATCCAAAATGTAATGCTTAATTAGCCAGAAAATTCCAAAGGAGATCACTCCGCCCAAAATCGGCGAGAGTACCCAGGAGATCGCTATTTTGCCGATCTTATCCCATTGCACGAGCCACAATGCGGAAGTCTCTGCGGTATTAAGCAGGGCGCCTAGCGTAAGTCCCGAGCCCACGATACCGCCGATGATAGCATGAGTAGTAGATACGGGCAAACCCTTTCTGCTGGCAAAAAGCAGCCACGCGCCAGCCGCAAAAAGTGCGCTCATCATTACGTAGATAAAGTCTCTCGGATGCACGTCCATTTTGCTAAGATCGATTATGCCGCTGCGGATCGTCGAGGTTACTTCGCCGCCTGCGATTACCGCGCCGCTTGCTTCAAATACCGCCGCGATACAAAGGGCTTGCGCGATGCTAAGGGTGCCGCTTCCGACGCTGGTGCCGAAAGAATTTGCCACGTCGTTTCCGCCGATATTAAAGGCCATAAAGATGCCCAAAAATACCGAAACCAAAAATAGCATTTTATCGCCGCTTCCTATAAAACCGAATCCCCAGATAAGAAAATAGATTGTTACGCCGCAGAATATGCCGTAGAAAATGAGACTTATCTTGCTAGATTTCATAGCTCTCCCTTAAAATCCGCGAAATTTTACCACACGCGCCTTAATCCCCACTAAATCGCACGGGCGAGGTATATTAAATTTTACTTTTAAAAGCGAATTTAGTGGCGCGCGCTAAGCTTTATTAAATCAATACTTCGTTACAATCCACATTAAATTTTAAAACCGAGGCGAAAAATGTCTAGAATTCCGCTGCAAAGCCCATATTTCGGAATATTCGTAATGCTAATCCTAGCTTTTTGCGTTTTTTCGCTCATCGTTAAACTATCCTCTTTGGTGGGCTCGCGCTTAGCAGATAGGCGCGATGAGCGGCTAAAGGGCGAAATTTACGAAAGCGGACCCGAGGCCGTCAAACAGCCCAACCGAATGAACTCCCACTTTTTTTTGATAGCCGTGCTTTTCATACTTTTTGACGTCGAGATTATCTTTATGTTTCCGTGGGCGGTAAATTTTAAAATTTTAGGCGTGTTCGGGCTCGTGGAGATGGCGTTTTTCATCGTATTATTAGGCATCGGTTTCATCTACGCCTGGAAAAAAGGAGCGCTAAATTGGCAGAGCATAAGATAAACTACGCGCGCGAAAACGGGCTTCCCGTAGTTCTTACCACCGTCGATAAGCTGATCGCGTGGGGCAGAAGTAACTCTTTGTGGGCGATGACATACGGGCTTGCGTGCTGTGCGATCGAGATGATGGCGGCGGGCGCGGGCAGATTTGACTTCGATCGCTTCGGTACGATATTTCGCGCAAGTGCCAAACAATCGGATGTGATGATAATCGCAGGCACGCTTAGCAAAAAGCACGCCGAGTTTACGCGCCGCCTATACGACGCGATGCCCGAGCCCAAATGGGTCATCAGCATGGGCAGTTGCGCCAATACCGGGGGGATGTTTAATACCTACGCTACGGTGCAGGGCTGCGACCGCATAGTGCCTGTGGATATCTATCTGCCCGGATGCGCGCCGCGCCCCGAGACGCTACAGTTTGCGATGATGGTGCTGCAAAAAAAGATCCGCACTCAAACTCCGCGTCGCGCACAGAAAGCAAAAAGGCTGATCTGATGAGAAAATTTAATCCCAAAGGCGATCAGAGTAAAAAAAATTACTACAAAGACAGATTTTTCATCCCGGAGGAAACGCCGAAATCCAGCGCAAACGAGAGCGATTTCAAAGACGATCTGGACGCGCTTGAAGGCGTCCAAATTTTAAACTCATATGTGGAATTTAACACCTTCGTGCTCTATGTGGAGCCTGCGCAAAATTTAGCGGCGCTGCGTGCTCTTAAGAGCGCAGGATATGAAATTTTATGCGAGCTAAGCGGTGTAGATTTTACCGAGGCTCGCGGCGGCATCGAGGTTTTTTATCAGCTTTTGGATATCAAAAGAGCGCGCCGCGCGCGGCTAAAGTGTTTCGTGCCGAATGAGAGCTTTTTACAAAGCGCTGCGGGCATCTACAAAAGCGCGAACTGGGCGGAGCGCGAGCTATACGATATGATGGGCGTTTGGATAGAGGCTCATCCGAACTTAGCACGCCTAATAATGCCCGATGATTGGTTCGGACACCCGCTTTTAAAGTCCTATCCGCTGCAAGGAGACGAGTTTGCCAAATGGTACGAGGTGGATAAAATTTTTGGGGTCGGCGCGCGTGAGCGGATCGGCGAAGAAAACCGAAATTCTGCATTCGTAGATGAAAAAGATACCTTTAACTTTACGCGGCTCTACCATGAGAGCGGTTACGGCGAGCCTAGGCCGCAAGAGAAAATTTTACAAGAATATCAGGAAGAGGGCGGTGTGCGCTTTGTAAAACGCGCTAAACGCGGAATTTACAAGATCATCACAAAGAGAAAATAATGCAAAATCCAAGCAAGCTAAGACCGTTTTTCGAAAACATCGAGTACGAGCGCGAGGGCGCGAATATGATCTTAAATTTCGGTCCGCAGCATCCAAGCGCGCACGGCCAGCTAAAGCTCGTGCTGGAGCTTGACGGCGAGCGTATCGTGCGAGCCCGCCCCGGCGTAGGCTACATGCACCGAGGCATCGAAAAGATGGCAGAAAATATGATCTACGCAGAGTTCGTCCCAGTAACAGATCGCATCGATTACATCGCATCGGGCTCGAACAACTACGGCTTTTGCGCCACGGTCGAGAAGCTCTGCGGCATCGAAGTACCGCGCCGCGCGCAGATCATCCGTACGATCTTGCTTGAGCTTAATCGCATTAGCTCGCACCTTCTGTTTTTGGGCACGCACGCGCTTGATATCGGCGCGATGACGGTATTTCTTTATTGCTTTCGCTCGCGCGAATACATACTCGATCTCATAGAGAAATACTGCGGCGCGCGCCTTACGCACAATAATATCAAAATCGGCGGTGTATTTTTGGACCTGCCTAACGGCTGGCTAGAAGAGATGTTAAAGTTTTGCGACGAATTTCCAAGCGATATTAAAGAATTTGAAGATATGCTCGATACGAATAGAATTTGGCTTATGCGAACCGAAGGGGTGGGTGTGATCTCGCACGAAGCGGCTCTTAGCTGCGGCTGTAGCGGCGTGACGCTCCGCGCTAGCGGGCATGCTTGGGATATTCGAAAAGAAGAGCCCTATCTCATCTACGACGAGCTTGATTTTGACGTGCCGTATGCGAGCGAGGGCGATTGCTACGCGCGCTATAAGTGTTATATGGCGGAGATGCGCGAGAGCCTTAAAATTTTGCGCCAGTGCGCGAAACACTATCCGCTAAGCGATCCGCAAATTTTAGCGATCGATCCCGCTTACGTAAATCCCAGCAAAGAGCAGATCATGACGCAAAATTACTCGCTGATGCAGCATTTTGTGCTGGTTACGCAGGGCTTGCGCCCGCCCGTGGGCGAAATTTACGCCGCGAGCGAGAGCCCTAAGGGCGAGCTTGGATTTTATATCCGCTCGATGGGCGAAAGTCGCCCGTACCGCCTTAAGATCCGCACGCCGAGCTTTTGGCACTGCGCGGTCTATGAAGAAATTTTACCTGGGCAGTATCTTGCCGACGCCGCGGCGATCATCGGCAGCACGAATATCATTTTAGGCGAGGTGGATCGATGAAACGCTACGATTTGAGGCATCTGGGCGATAAATTTTTAAACCGTATGGGCGAAATTTTAAAAAATTCCGCTCACGGCGAGACGATGATCTTTATGTTTGAGATGGGCGATTTCAGCGCGGTTCAAAAAAGCGCAGATCTGGTGGAGGGGCTAAATTCCACGCTATTAAATTCTATCAGATACAATCAGGTCGATTGGATGATCGTCGCCAAAAAGGGGAGAGGATGAAAATTTTAAATTTTGCGTCGCTGCTTAGCTTGCAAAATCCCGCGCTTGCAGAAGGTTTTAAGAGCGCTGAAATTTTAAGCGTATCGCCGCTGCAAGACCTGCATCTTCCGGGCAAGCTGATAAAATGCGAGATCGGCGCGCAAAGCTTCGTGCTGGCGCTAATCTGCGCTAGTTTTTGCGACGAGCCCTATTTCGCGGAGCTGGATCTGGAGTATCTAAGCGGCGAAAGCAGCGTGGGCGAGGAGGAGATCGAGCAGATTTGCGAGTTTTTGCAAAGCGGCTGCGACGCGCTTTTGATCGACGATGCGCTCATTAAAACCCATCCCGATGCCGAAAATATCAAAGCCTTTCTATCTCTCATAGCGGCAAAATTCGGGATTAAAATTTTAAGCTTACGCGGCGAGCGAGCGGACTTGGGCGCACAAGAGCGGGCAAATTTAAGCCCGCTTAAAGAGCCTGAGAATTTCGACGGCGCCGTGGTTTTCAAACACGATGCGGACGAGCGGCTCATCGGCGGAAGGTATTTTTGCATGGTCGCAAAGATCAAGGGCGGCGATCGCGTCCGCATCAAGACGCCGCATTTAAATTTGGAAAAAGAATTTATTTTGGATGAGGAGCTAAAGGGCACGATTGCGCTTTTGGGCTCGGGCGGGCAGGGCTTTGGCGGTTATAATTTCGAACTAGCCGAAATTTCTAAGGTTTAAAATGGCAAAGATCACGATCGATGGTAAAATTTGCGAGTGCGACGAGGGCGAGTATATCTTGCAGGTCGCGCGTCGCTGCGGCGTTTTTATCCCTGCGCTTTGTTATCTAAGCGGCGGTACGCCGACGCTCGCATGCAGGCTTTGTATGGTCGAAGCGGACGGCAAGCGCGTCTATAGCTGCAACGCCAAAGCCAAAGACGGCATGGTCATCTATAGCCGCAGCCCCGAGATCGACGCCGAGCGCGAGGCGATCACGCAGGTTTATTGTATTAACCATCCGATGGCGTGCGGGGTTTGCGATCAAAGCGGCGAGTGCGAGCTTCAAAATTTAGCCCATCTGATGCGCACAAATACCCAAAGCTACGCTATCCGCGATACGGCGCGCGAGGTGCAGGATTGGGGTTATTTGAGCTACGATCCTAGCCTTTGCATCGTTTGCGAGCGCTGTATCACCGCCGCGAAAGATCGTCTGGGCGTAGATGCGTTTAAGCTCGTTCCGCGCGGCG
>CAJPSJ010000061.1 GCA_905373295.1 uncultured Campylobacter sp.
CTGCGAGCAGTTTTAAAATTTCGCCCCTTTTTTCCGCTTCGAAAAGCGGCGCGGATAGCTTCAAAACCGCTCTAAATTTACGAATCTGCACGCGCAGCTCGTGAAGAGCTTCGGGGGCGAGGTTTTTTTGATACTCGCTCTTTGCGGCACACGCCCTCGTCCACGCTAGCTCCAGCGCCAAGCGTGCGAGCTTAACGCTGTCCGCATAGGGCGGAGCAAAAAATTTAACTCGGCTAAATTTTTTAAAAACGTTGCGGGCGTGCGCGAAATCAAGCGAGCGCGGCGGGATGCCGTAGCGCGCCAGATAGCGGCTTTTGTAGCGGTAATCGTCGGTGATCTCGCAAAAATCGGTGCTGCCGAAGGTTTTTGCAAAATCAAAATTTGCGCTTGCCGCCTCGTTTTGAAATTTCGCTCGTAAAATCGCGAGCGTGCTTAGCTCGCTGCCGTAAAGCTCTAGCCAAAACTCCGCTTCGTCACTGGCAAAGCCGTAGCGGTTCTTTTGCACGACGCGGGCGATCCTGCTTTTTAAAGCCTCTTTGAAATCATCTTTTGAAATTTTAAAATTTAAAGTTTGTCTGTCGAGGTCCTCTTTTTTGTGGTGCAAAGAGCACTCGTCGTTTTGGCGGATATAATAAATTTCGGGATAGAACGAAGTATAAAACCAAGTGATCTTTACCTTGCGACATTTCAGCCCCGCACGCTCTAGCGTCCGCAGAATCGAATCGTCGCTCAATAAAAATTTACGCTTAGTTTGCATACCCGCTCCAAAAATAAAGTGGGTAATAATAGCAGAAAATTCTTTAAACTATCTACACTTTTCGCAGTCTTCGACCGTAGCGGTGATATTTAGCTTGCGGATGAAATTGCCCGCTTTGCGCTCGATGTTTTTCAAAACGTCCTTATTAAAGGCATCATCCATGAAAAGATCCGTGACATTGCCGCATTTTTCGCATACGACGTGGATGTGCGGCATCTGATAAATGTCGTAGCGGCTCTTTTTATTCGGCGCATTGACCTCGACTACGACGCCCTCGTCGAGTAGGGTGTTTAAATTTTTATAAACCGTCGCTAGCGAAATGGATGGATAGTCCTCTTTGATCCCCTCGTATAGGTCCTCTATACTTGGATGTTCGTGGCGATCTAGCACCTTTAGGATGCACAATCTTTGAGGAGTTGCTTTCAAACCGCAAGTTTTGAGTAGTTCTACGTGGCTCATTTTTGTCCTTCAAAAAATTTTAAAGTGATATTATCAAATTTTACTTTAAACAAAGTTGATATTAACTAATACTTTTTATCACTTAATATTCGCTCGACCAGAGTTTGCACGTCTAAGCCCAAGCTGCGTTCTACGTCGGCGGTCTTTCCGTGCGGCAAAAAGATATCAGCAAATTCGAAGCTCACGATCTTTACGTCCGAAATTTCATTTTCTTGCAAAAATGCGCTTAAAATTTCACCGACGCCGCCCTTTTTGGCATTGTCGCTAAAGACGTACCAAATTTTATCTTTGCGAGCCAAGCTTCGCAAAAACTCGGCGTCTAAAGGCTTTACAAAGACTAGATCCACTACGTCCACCTCCATCTGCCCCTCCAGCGCCTCGGCCGTTTTATACGCTCTACCCGCGCCGTTTCCGTAGCCGATGAGAGCTACGCGCGCGCTATCGCTGCGCTTTAAAAACACCGATTTTGCAAGCTCTACCGCAGACGCGCCGGTCTCGTCGCAGTCCAAGATAAAGCTTCCGCGCGGATAGCGTATCGCCAAAACCCCCTCATGCGCGTAGGAGTACTCAATGATTCGTTTAAAGCTCGCCTCGTCCCGCGGCGCGCACATGCTGACGTTTGGGATCGCATTTAAGAAGCTCACGTCAAAGACCCCCTCGTGCGTCTCGCCGTCCTCGCCCACGATGCCCGCGCGATCCATCGCAAGGACTAAGCTTAAGTTCATAATCGCCGCGTCGTGGACGATCTGATCGAATGCGCGCTGCATGAAGGTCGAATATATCGTAACGTACGGCTTGAAACCCTCGCGCGCCATCGCAGCCATCGAGCTTAGCGCGTGAGGCTCGGCGATCGCGACGTCCCAGAAGCGGTGCGGGAATTTCTCGATCAGCTTATCCATGCCGGTGCCGCTTGGCATCGCAGCGGTCACGCCCACGACGTTTTCATGCTTGGCGGCTAAGCTTAAAAGCGCTTCGGCGTAAATTTGCGTGGCGCTTTTGGCGGCGGATTTTTTCTTAAATTCTCCGCTTTGAATGTCAAAAGGCCCTACTCCGTGCCAGCTCTCCAAATAGCCCTCGGCCTTGTCATAGCCTTTGCCTTTGATCGTCTGAGCGTGCACGACGACGGGCTTGCGCGCGCTTTTTGCCGTCTTTAGCGCCGATATGAGATCGGCTAGGTTGTGGCCGTCGACAGGGCCTATGTATTCGAGCCCTAGCTCCTCAAAATACATCCCAGGTATAATGAGCTTTAAGGAATTTTCAAAGCGCTTTGCCATGTATGTCGCGCTTTGCGGAGCGTGGGAGAGCAGCTCTCTTACGTGGGATTTAAATTTTTGATAGGTTTCGCCCGCCATCGCTTGACTTAGGTATTTGCTAAAGGCGCCGATAGGCCTGCTGATACTCATTTTATTATCGTTTAGGATGATGATGCAGGGCAGGCGTAGATCACCTAACTCGTTCATCGCCTCATAAGTCATACCGCCGCTCATTGAGCCGTCGCCGATTAAGACCACAGGGATTCTATCCTCGCCTTTGAGCTTGATAGCCTTGGCAGCGCCCACGGCCAAAGAGATCGACGTCGAGGCGTGTCCTGCGACGAAGTAATCAAATTCGCTCTCGCTAGGCTTAGTGTAGCCGCTGATACCGCCGAACTGCCTAAGCGAGCCGAACTCCTCCCAGCGGTCCGTTAGAAGCTTGTGCGCGTAGCTTTGATGGCTCACGTCGAAGATAAACGGATCGTTCGCGGCGTCGAATACGTAGTGCATCGCCACGATGAGCTCGACGGCGCCCATATTTGAGCTTAAATGGCCGCCGTTTTTACTCACGACTTCGATGATGCGCGCTCTAATCTGCGTGCAAAGCTCCCGTAGCTCCTCTAAGTTTTTGTTTTTAATATCCACTCAAAATCTCTCCCAAAGCGCCCAAGACGCGATCGTTTTGCTCTGGCGTGCCGATCGTGATACGCACGGCGTTTAGCCCGTAGCTTTTTAAATTTCGAATGATGATGCCGCGGCGCAGAAGCTGCTCGCAAAGCTCGCTACTATCTATCGGCGGACTAAGTTTAAACGTGATGAAATTTGCGTAGCTAGGGGTAAATTCTAAATTTCGCTCGCGCGCAAAATCCTCGAAGCGGCTCATCTGCGCGGCGTTGTTTTGCAGGCTCTTTTGCACGAAAGCTTCGTCTTTTAGCGCCGCAATCGCTGCTGCGAGGCTAAGCGTCGTGATGTTAAAAGGCGGTCGCAGCTTATAAAGCGCGCTTATGATTACGCGCGGCGCGATGCCGTAGCCTACGCGCATACCGCCTAAGCCGTAGACCTTTGAGAAGGTGCCCAGATAGAGCACGTTTTTAAAATTTTGAATTAAAAATTTCGGATCGAGTTTTTTGCGTTCATCTTTAAACGCCGCAAATTCGTTGTACGCAGCATCAATCACCACAAGCGTATCCTCATCCGCGCTGCTGGCGAACCTATACACCGCCTCCGCATCCAAGCACTCGCCTAACGGGTTGTTCGGCACGCACAAAAAGATGACCGAAATTTCATCCCTATGCGCGTTATAAATTTTTAAAAGCTCAGCTAGATCGTGCTCCTGCGCGCTCGTTTTGTAAACTTTAGCCTCGCAGTGGCTTGCGTAGATGCCGTACATCGCGAAAGTGACGCCCGCTTGCAGTATGGCGTGGCGCGAATTGAGCTTGGCGTGCAGCGCAAACTCGATGATCTGATCGCTGCCCGCGCCGATGATGATATTTTGCGGCTCCACGCCGAATTTCGAGGCGAGCGCGCCCTTTAGCTCATACATCGAATCATCGGGATAAAGATGCGCACAGGCGGCGTTTTGCACGATCGCCTCCTGCACCGCCTCGCTAGTGCCGAAAGGGTTTTCGTTGCTGGCAAGCTTTAGCACGTCCTGCTTGTGGATACCAAACTCCCGCACCACAAGCTCGATCGGCTTGCCCGCTTCGTAATTGCTTAAATTTTCTACAAATTCATTAAATTTCATCACTCCCCTCCGTTTATGTAACTTCCCAGCCAGGTGATTTCGTGGCCGTTTTTCTGCGCGTTTTGCAGCACGCGCGCCACTCGCTCGTCGTCGATATGCCCCTCAAAATCGACATAAAAGACACATTTAAAATCCCTAAGTTTGACAGGGCGGCTTTCTAATTTGGTTAAATTTATCCCCTCGTTGCGAAACATCTGCAAAAAGTCCACGAGCCCGCCCGGGCGGTCGTCGGTTTTGGCTAGGATGCTCGTTTTGTTGCGGTCGCTCTTTTGGTTTTTAAAGTCGCTCAGCACGAAAAAGCGCGTGCGGTTGGCAGAGTTGTCCTCGATCTTTTGAAACATCATCGGCACACCGTAAAGATCGGCGGCGATTTTGGAGCAGATCGCGGCGGAGTGCGGCGTGGCAGCTGCCATCTGCGCCGCAAGCGCGGTCGATTTGGTCGCGGTAAATTTAACGCCGCTAAGGCCGTAATCGTCTAAAAATTTAAGGCACTGATTGTATCCTTGCGGATGCGAGAATATCTGCTCTACCGTGCTTACGTCGTCGCAGTGGCTCGCAAAGCAGTGGTGGATATCCATATAAATTTCAGCGACGATCTTGACGCCTTCGTATTTTCGCAAGCAATCAAGCGTCGCTCCCACCGCGCCTTCGGTGTTGTTTTCGATCGGCACGACGCCGTATTTGGCCTCGCCGCTATCAAGCTCCTTAAAGACCGCCTCGATGTTTGAGAGCGGCAGATAGGAGCTTACCGCGCCGAAGCGGCTCTTGGCGGCTTGGTGCGAATAGGTGCCGAAAGGCCCTAAAAACGCGACGATCTGCGGCTTTTCTAAATTTCGCGAAACCGAAAAAATTTCAAAAAATATCGCCTCGATCGCCTCTTTGCTTAAATTTCGCGCCTTTCCGCCGTCCAGCCTGCTGATGATCGAGCGCTCGCGCTCCGGGCGGTAGATCGCGCTGCCCGCGGTCTGCTTCAGCTCGCCGATCTTTTTGACAAACCCCATGCGCTCGTCGATAAGGCGCAAAATTTCATCATCCAGTCTGTCAATACAAACGCGCAGATCATCGATATTTTGCATCACAACCCTCCTTTTGCTCGCCCCTAAATTTCGGTTTTAAAAATTTCACGCCGCCACTCTTGCCGCAGGCTTTGAAATTCTTACCGCGCGATCTTAAAATTTCATCGCTTGCGATTGCCGCGCCGCAACTTCCGCGCGCTAAGAAGGCGCGATAAAATTCGTCGCGACGAGATCTTAAATTTAAAGAGCCGAGATTAAAATTTAAAACGGGGCCTTGTTTTGCCGTAAAATTTAGAGGCGCATTTTGTTCGGATCTGAAATTTAAAGCGGCGGCGCGTTCAGGCTTCGAATTTAAAGCGGCGGTGCGTTTAAAATTTAAGACCGCGCTCGTTGCGGCATTGAAATTTAAAGCCGCTGCACGCTCGGATTTGAAATTTAAGATCGCGCCCCGTTTTGGACGGCTCGCCGCGCGGCTCATACGAAATCCTTTTCGAGCGCGATTAGATCATCAAAGCTCTCGCGCTTTCTAATCAGGCGGTCCTGCCCGTCGTAAACCGCAACCTCTGCGGCGCGGCAGCGGGTGTTGTAGTTGCTCGACATCGAAAAGCCGTAGGCGCCGGCGCTTTTGATTGCGAGCAGATCGCCGCTTTGCAGGCTAGGCAGGCTAACGCCTTTGGCCAAAAAATCGCCGCTTTCGCAGATCGGCCCCACGACGTCGCAGAGGCTTAAGCTCTCTGCAGAGCTTTGCGGCGCAGAATTATCCACGGCGGAGCTTAGATTAGAGGAATTCTGTGGCGCGAAATTTCCTTGCAAGCTTTGTGAAACACCGTTTTGCGACGTAGAATTTTGCGGTGCGAAATCCTCTGAGGCGGACTTAGCCTCGATGCCGAAAGCTTTGCTATGCGTAGAATTCTGCGCCGTGAAATTCTCGGCTAAATCCTGCGTAATGCCGCTTTGCTGAGAGGAATTTCGTGCCGTAGAATTCTCGGTGTCGTTTTGGCTCGCGCAGCTTTCGCAGGCGAAATTCTGCTCGCTTACAAGCTCGATTTTATGGTGCGCGCCGTAGAGGCTCGGGCGTATGAGATCGTTCATCGCGCCGTCGATGATAACGAAGCGCTTGCCGCAGTTTTGTTTTTCGTAAAGCACGCGGGTAAGAAATACCCCCGCAGCTCCCGTGATGAAGCGCCCGGGCTCGCACACGATCGTGACATCTAGCCCGCTTAGGCTCTTTAAAATCCCTTGCGCGTAGTCGTAGAGCACGATTTGTTTTTCATCCTCGTAGCGGATGCCGATGCCGCCGCCCACGTCGAAAAATTTTATATCGATCTCAAGGGCTCGCAGCTCACGCAGCAGATCGCTTACTATTTTTGCGGCGTCGCAGATCGGCGCGATCTCCGTAAGTTGGCTGCCGATGTGAAAGTGGATGCCGATGGGATTTAAAAATTTGCTCTTTTTGGCGTAGATATACATCTTGCGCGCGGTCTCGATACTGACGCCGAATTTGTTCTCATTTAGCCCCGTGGAGATGTAGGGGTGGGTCTTAGCGTCAACGTTTGGATTTACGCGGATGCTGATGCGAGCGGGCTTGTTTAGCTTTTGTGCGATCCGCTCCAGGCGCAGCATCTCGGCTTCGCTTTCTAAATTTATCAGCAAGATGTCCGACTTTAGCGCAAACTCGAGCTCGCTATCTTGCTTACCGACGCCAGAGAATATGATCTTATAGCTCTTTGCGCCGATATACAGAGCGCGGCGCAGCTCGCCGATACTGACGCAGTCAAAGCCGCTGCCCAGATCCGATAGAAATTTCAAAATGCTTAAATTCGAGCTTGCTTTAATCGCGAAGCAAACGAGCGACTTGCGCGCTGCGAAGGCCTCTTTGAGCGCTATGAAATTCTTTTGTATCTCGTTAAAATCGTAAACGTATAAAGGAGTGCCGTATTTGCGGGCTAAGCTTGAATAATCCATAGAATTTCCACCGATAAATTTTGCGCCATTCTAACAAATCAAGGCTTAACGATGCTTAAAAACTAAAAATGCCGCAAAGCCTAATAGCGCTGTTATGGGCACGATAATGCCGAGTTCTGGGATGATGACGCCGTTGAGAGAAAACCTAATTAACACGAAAAGCACGCCCCAAGCGCATAGCGTAGCGATAAAAAATCCAAAGCTTAGTAGCGCGAGATTAAAAAATCGTCCCGTAACGGGCAGGTAATAATACAGCACCAATACCGCTAAAGGCGCAAATAACGGAAAAAATATCATATTATAAAGACTTGCTTTTATAGTGGAGATATTTACGCCTTGATGCGAAAAGGTGTGGATCGAACGCAAAGCATCCCTGATCGAATATACATTACTCGTATCATAAACGCTTGCAATTGAGCTTGGATCAAAGCCCTTAAGCGCCTCGCTCTGCGCGCTAAGCTTACTTTTTAATCCACTTCCTCCAAGTTTGAGCTGCGCCGGTAAAGTAGTGGTATTTACGTCGCGCAGATGCCAAATTTTGCCTGCGTATTCGCCGGAGCTTGCATGTAAGCGCGAAGCAACGGAGTTATCCCTTATATTAAAGATCGTTATATCATTTGCGTTTTTGCCATTTAGAGCTTTGATGTAGATATATTTACCCTCAAATTTCAAAAACATATCTCCCCCCGTAGGCGATAAATCGGTTAAATTCTTTTGAAATTTTAGCGCGTATGCAAACGGGGTGGAATTTAAAGCTATAAAGCCCGCAGTAATCGCAAGTGCGATCAAAAATGGAGGGATTATCAGAGCGTTTTTGCTAACTCCAAGCGCATAAAAGCTCACCAGCTCGTTGCTACGGATCATATTAAAGCCCATCAAAATAAGCGCAAAAATAAGACTTAGCGGCAGCGTGTAACTAAGCGCGACCGCTGCGGTTAGAGCGATATACAAAAGAGCGGTATTTGCGCTTGAAGGAAAATCTTTGAGATTGGTAAGCACATCGATGCCTACGTAAAAGCACTCAAGGGCTATTAGCAGGATAAAAAAATACTTCAGATAAGAAAGAGCCGCGTATTTTACGTATAACTTCACGCCCTAGCCTTTTTAATCGTAAATTTTTGCGCGATCTGCTCTATATCCGAGCAAATGAGCTCCTCTACCGCGCGCGCGACGTAGGGTAAAATTTCGCTCAGCTTCTCACGCTCGCTTTCGTTAAAATTTCCGAGTACGAAATTTGCCGCATCCTGGTCCTGCCGTTTTTTGCCCACGCCAATACGTACGCGCTCGTAATCCGCACCGATTAGCGCATCAATTGATTTGATGCCGTTGTGCCCGCCGCTACTGCCGCCTTTTTTAAATTTAACGGCGCCTAGATCCAAATCTATATCGTCGTGCACTATGATGATACGCTCGGGCTTATAAAAATCATTCACGGCCTTTAGGGAGTTGCCGCTTAAGTTCATAAAAGTTTGGGGTTTTAAAAGAAGAAGCGAGCCCTTTTTAAAAAGCTCGCCTTGGAATTTAGACGAGCCAAGCTCGCTAAAGCCGCCCGTCTTTAAAATTTCGTCGATTAGCATAAAACCGACGTTGTGTCTGGTGTCTGCGTATTTCTGAGCAGGATTCCCAAGTCCTGCGATCAGTATCATAGGCGCCCCTATTTAGCCGAAGTAACTCCGACTACCGCTACCGAGCCGTCTAGGATGATGCTGACGCCCTCTTTTACCGGAATGTCTCGGATCAAAAGCGAATCGCCTACGTCAAGATCGCTCACATCGAGCGTAAAATCGTTTGGTAGATCTTTGCCTGCGCATTTTACGGCAATACGGCGCTTGGATTGCACCAAGATACCTTTGTTTTTTAAGCCTTTAGCGACACCAGTTACCTTAACCGGCACTAGATATTTACTTACCACGTCATCCTGAACTACTCGCAAATCTACGTGAGTTAGGGTATTTGTGACGGGGTGCTTTTGGTATTCTTGCACGATGACGCGATATGTCTTACCGCCCACGCTAACCTCGAAAGGAAGATCTTCTTTTGCGCGCATAGCTTTGATAAAGTCGTTTACTTTAAACGCTGCGTTAATATTTTCAAATCCTTTCGCATAAATATTAGCGATTAGATAACCATCTCGTTTTAGGGACTTTGAAGCCCTTTTACCGATACTATCTCTAACGATACCTTCTAACATTAGGTTTCCTTTGTGAAAAAATGAAGCGTGATAATAGCTAAATGTTGCTTTAAATCTATTTAAGCGCCACGATGAAATTTAGAAGTAAAATCGCACGGAATTTAGCCGATTAAAATTTACGCTAAATCCTGCAAGTCACGGCATATTTGTACACAATGGGACAGACGAATAGAATTCTGCCTGCGCGGCGGCAGGCAGAATTCTTTAAAATTTTAAATTGCAAAATTTAGAATTTTAAAATTTACGACTTAGCGGATCTCTTTTAGTTGTACGACTTCGCCGGCGAGCATCTCTTCGGCGCTCTCTCCGGATTCTGCCGCCAAATCCCTTTTTTTGGCAAGGTCCACGTTTTTTATCTGCAGATCAAGATCGTTTCGCTTAGAGGCCTTATCCAGCGCCTCCTCGCGGGTAATAATGCCGTCTCTGTAAAGATCAAGCAGGTGCTGATCGAAGGTCTGCATGCCGTAGGTGTTGCGACCGTCGGCAATCGCGTCAGGAATTTCATCGTCACGC
>CAJPSJ010000062.1 GCA_905373295.1 uncultured Campylobacter sp.
ACTTGATTGCTAAAATTTTATAAAATTTATATAAAAACATTGACATATTGCCACTCAATGTTGTATAATACTGGCAATCTTACCGAAAGAGTGCTAAAAGTGAAAACGAATAAACGTGATATGATCCTGGAATCCATCATTTCCGCCTATCTCGATAGCAACACCCCGATCGGATCTTCAGAGCTGGGTGAGCGTATGGGCGTAGCGATGTCAGCGTCTAGCATTCGAATTTATTTTAAGCGCTTAAGCGACGAGGGGGCTTTGACGCAGCTTCATGTAAGCGGTGGTAGAATCCCCACAGTTGCGACGATGCAGGATTACTGGCGCGCTAGGCTTAGCTTCGACGATGAGTTGAAAATAGACGATGCTCGCGAGCTAGAAGCGGTGCTTGAGGATTTTGAAATTTACTGTATGATTTTCAACGCCGAAAATGAAGCCCTAAGCGAAGTCATCAATCATGATGATCGTTTCATAATCCTTACATTTAGAACGGATGAGATTATCTTAAAATACGATTTTAGAGTTTTTAAATTCCTATCAAATTTAATAGGAATTTCACTCGGAGATTTGGAGCTAGCTTCGATGCAGATCGGTCTGCGCGAGCTTAGCACCAAGATCAGGGAGCTAAAAAATTCTAAAATCGAATTTCTTTGTAACGAGGTCGTGGCGTATAAAATTTTCAAAGATGAGCGGTTTAAAATTTTACTTAACCCCTCGATCGCCGTAAATTTTACTAAAAATTTGATCTTCGCGCCCTACTTCGAGCACGGATTTATGGGGATCAAACGCCCCGTGAAATTCGAAGGCGAGGACGCTACGATGATCTGCGCAGGCAGCGTTTACGAGAATTACGAGAAATTTTTTAACTACGCTAAAGGAGTAGCATGAGCCATAAATTTAAAGAGCACGGCGATAAAAACGCAGCGTGCGATAGTGAAGAAAAAGAGGTTTGCGAGCAGTGCGCGTCAGAGGCGAGCGAGCCACAAGAGGCGCAGACATGCGACGATACCGACGCGCAGATACAAAAGCTTCAAAACGAGCTGAGTGAGATCACCGATAAATTTTACCGCGCCAATGCGGATTTTGAAAATCTCAAAAAACGTTTGGAAAAAGAAAAAGATAGCGCTGTTGCTTACGCTAGCGAGAGCTTTGCGAAGGATCTGCTGCCGATAATCGACGCGCTTGAGGAGGCCGCCAAAATTGATGTGGAAGGTAATGAGCTTGCGGATAAAATCGAAGTTGGCGTAAAACAATGTCTAAGCCTTTTTACAAAGACTTTTGAAAAATACGGTATCGTGCCGATAGCGACGGATGCGGGATTTGATCCTAGCGTGCATAACGCCATCTCGATGATTGAAGCCGAAGGCGCTAAAAAAGGCGATATCGTTCAAGTATATCAAAAAGGCTATATGTATAAGCAGCGCGTTTTGCGCGCCGCTATGGTAGTGGTGGCGAAATAATCGCCCAAATTTTAAAATTTTAAATTCAATACAAAGGATAACAAATGGCAAAAGTCATAGGCATCGACCTAGGAACAACAAACTCGTGCGTAAGCATATTCGAGCGTGGCGAGAGCAAGATCATACCGAATAAAGAGGGTAAAAACACCACTCCGTCGGTAGTCGCTTTCACCGACAAAGGCGAGGTTTTAGTAGGCGACAGCGCTAAACGCCAAGCAGTCACCAACCCGGAAAAGACGATCTACTCGATCAAGCGCATCATGGGTCTTATGATGAATGAGAAAAACGCGCAGGAAGCCAAAAAGCGCCTACCGTATAAAATCATCGACCGAAATGGCGCGTGCGCGGTAGAGATCGCGGGCAAGGTTTATACGCCGCAAGAAATTTCAGCCAAGGTGCTAATCAAGCTAAAAGAGGACGCCGAGGCGTTTTTGGGCGAGCCGGTTGTCGATGCGGTCATCACCGTGCCTGCGTATTTCAACGATAGCCAAAGAAAGGCGACGAAAGAAGCAGGAACAATTGCAGGCTTAAACGTGCTTCGTATCATCAACGAGCCGACCGCAGCAGCGCTTGCGTATGGACTGGATAAAAAAGAATCCGAAAAGATCGTAGTTTACGATCTGGGCGGCGGTACATTCGACGTAACCGTGCTAGAAACCGGCGATAGCGTTGTAGAAGTTTTAGCTACCGGCGGTAATGCATTTTTGGGCGGCGATGATTTCGATAACAAACTGATCGACTTTTTAACCTCGGAATTTCAATCTGAAACAGGCATTGACTTACGCGGCGACGTCATGGCTATGCAACGCCTAAAAGAGGCTGCGGAAAACGCCAAAAAAGAACTAAGCAGCGCGATGGAAACGACGGTAAATTTACCTTTCATTACCGCTGACGCTACGGGTCCTAAACACCTGATGAAAACCATCACTAGAGCTAAATTTGAAAGTATGATCGATTCTTTAGTAGATGAGACCATAAGCACGCTTAAAAAGGTCGTAAGCGATGCAGGTCTTAGCATGAACGACATAAAAGAAGTCGTCATGGTTGGCGGCTCGACGCGTGTGCCTTTGGTGCAAGAGGAGGTCAAAAAGGCTTTCGGCAAGGAGTTAAATAAGAGCGTAAACCCTGACGAAGTCGTAGCTATCGGCGCGGCGATTCAAGGCGCGGTCATCAAAGGCGACGTAAAAGACGTGCTACTACTCGACGTCACTCCGCTAAGCCTCGGCATCGAAACCCTAGGCGGCGTGATGACTAAGATCATCGAAAAAGGAACTACAATACCTACGAAAAAATCTCAAACCTTCTCGACTGCAGAGGATAACCAAAGCGCCGTTACGATCAACGTCTTGCAGGGCGAGCGCGAGTTTGCGAAAGACAACAAATCGCTAGGAAATTTCAATCTTGAAGGCATCATGCCAGCCCCTCGCGGCGTGCCGCAGATCGAGGTGGAATTTAATATCGATGCGAACGGAATTTTAACCGTTTCGGCAAAAGACAAGGCTACCGGCAAGGCAACCGACATCCGCATCACCGGCTCAAGCGGTTTAAGCGACGCCGAGATCGATAAGATGGTAAAGGACGCCGAGCTTCACAAAGAGGAAGACAACAAGCGCAAAGAGACCGTCGAAGCGCGCAACCAAGCCGATAGCATCGCACATCAAACCGAAAAGAGCCTAAGCGAGATGGGCGAGAAGGTACCGGGCGATCTACGCGCTAAGATCGAAGGCGCGCTAAACGATCTAAAAGCCGTGCTAAAGGATGAAAACGCGAGCAAGGAGGCGATAAATTCTAAAGTAGAAGCCCTAAGCAAGGTCGCCGAGGATCTATACAAGGCTGCCAGCGCAAATCAAGGTGCGCAAGGCGGATCGCAAAGCAGCGGTGCAAACGGCGGTAAAAAAGACGACGATGTCATCGACGCCGAAGTCGAATAGCTCGCTCGCGCAAAGTGAAATTTTATAACCGCGCGCCCAGTAGTTTTGCCTGCACTTGAAAGGTAATTTTACCGGCGCGCAGCAGAAGCGACCCCATAAACCGCACATAAAATTTCATAGCTTCACAAGCTTGGGCGTTTTTCATACGCCCAAGCTTAACCGCAACTTCAAATTAAATTCCCAACAAACTAAAATTTTGAGTCACACATAAATACTACTAAATTTTGCGCTGTATAAATATCGCTAGACATTAGAGCATATCCAAACGCGACTGAAATTTATCCGCACTGATCCCAAATATAGCTGAAATTTTAAGCCTATTGCCTACAAACGAAGCTGCAATAAATTTAAACGTATGGCGAGAAAGTAAAAAATGTATCGTAAAAAGACGCGGTAAAAAGCGCCGGTTAAATTTTAGAAGCAAAATAGCTAAATTTAAAGGCGCGCAGATTGATTTATGAAAAAGCAAAAGCCCAAAGCGGCGATTCGCCTTTGGGCTTTAAATTTAGCCTTATTTAGCTAGAGCTAATTCTTGCGAGTATTCGCATCAGGGGTGAAAAGCGGCTTATTTAGCAGCTTGAAATCGCCTACGAACTTCTGCCCCTTCTCGCTAGTGATCCATTTGATGAAGCGCTGCGCGTTTTCATAGTCGGCTTTTGGGCAATGCTTCGGATTGACCGCGATTACGGAATAAAAATTCTTCAGATCGTTATCGCCTTCATTGATGATAACCATATCGGGATTGCCCTTTTTATTGTCCTCGTATTTGATGTAGGTGCCGCGATCGGTGAAGGTCACGCCCTTTTGCTCGGCGGCTGCGTTGATCGTGGCGATCATGCCTTGACCGGTTTGGTTATACCACGCCTCATTTTCAGGCACGGCGCCCTCAACCTTTTTCCAAATACCTTTCTCTTTGTTATCGGTGCCAGATTTATCGCCGCGAGAGAAAAATTTAATCTTCTCCGCCTTGATTAGCTCAAACGAGCCTTTAAGATCCTTGCCTTTAAATTTAGGCGCGATGGATTTATCGGCGATGAGGATAAAATCGTTATACATAACGGGCGTGCGATCAACGCCGAAGCCTTTTTCTACGAATTCCTTCTCGACCTTCGGCGAATGCACGAAAAGTATATCCGCATCGCAGTTCTCGCCAAGCTTTAGAGCAGCGCCCGTGCCTACCGCCGTCCATTTGACATCTACGCCGGTTTCCGCCTTATACGCAGGATAGATCGCGTCTAGTAAGCCCGTATTATCGGTGCTCGTTGTAGTTGCCATCACCAAATCGTTATCAGCGGCAAAAAGGCTCGCACTAAGAGCGAGCGAAACAAAAAATATTTTTTTCATGTTATCTCCTTTAAAAAATGTGCTATTATAGCATATAAATTTGCCAGAATAGAACATTTAGGACACAATCTTGGACTTTATTTTAGAAGGAATTTTAAGCGCATTCGGGCTGCTTTTTAGCGGCGATGCGGAGACATTTTCGGCGATTAAAGCGACGCTTTATACTTCGAGCATCTCGATACTTTTTGCGATTTTAATCGGCTTTCCGATAGGATTTATCCTCGGATTTTACGAATTTCGCGCTCGCAGAACGCTTAGACTTTTAAGCGACGTAGCGCTTGCGATGCCCACGGTAGCGATAGGACTGATCCTTTACGCTTTCATCTCCAGAAACGGCCCTTTTGGCGAGCTGGGGCTACTTTTTACGCTTAAAGCCGTGATGCTCGGACAGTTTGTGCTGGCACTCCCTATCATCGTATCGCTAAGCGCCAGCGTCATCGAAAATATGGATAAGAAGCACTATCTAAACATTATGAACTACCGCCTAAGCCCGCTAAATTTAATCCTTTGCGTGCTTTACGAGCTGCGCTACGCCCTACTGGTCGTCATCGCCACTGCTTACGGGCGGATCGTCGCCGAGGTGGGCGTAGCGATGATGATCGGCGGTAATATCAAATATTTCACCCGCACGATCACCACGGCGATCTCGCTTGAGACCAACAAGGGCGAGTTTGCGATGGGTATAGCGCTCGCGCTGGTGCTGATTTTAATAGCGTTTGCAGTAAATTTAGCCATCCACGCGCTAAAAAGGCTAGATCGATGAGTGCAGATAAGCTAAAGCGTCCGAGCAAAGATTTCACGGACAAAAACCGCGCGGAGCAGGAGCGCGAAAATTTTATGAGCGAAAATTCCACAGACATAAATTCTGCAGGTGAGAATTCTACGAGTAAAAATTTTACTTCAGAAAATTCTGCGAGTAAAAATTCTCCGACCGAGAATTCCATTAGCGCAAATTCTGCGAATAAAAATTCCAAGAGCGAGAATTTCGCGAGTGAGAATTCTGCGAGAAAGAATTTTGCAAATAAGAATTCCTCCGCCGCGCGATCTGTACCTAATAGCGAGCTGATTTCGGTGCGGGATCTAGTGCTGCGCTACGGACGGAGCGAAATTCTAAATATCCCTAGCCTCGATCTAAATACGAGCGGTATCACGGCGCTTTTGGGCTCTAACGGCAGCGGCAAATCCACGCTGCTGCGGATTTTGGCCTTTTTGCAGCGTCCGAGCGGCGGCAGCGTGGAGCTTTGGGGGCAGCAGACGCCCTCTTTGCAGACGTTGCGGCGGATCTGCTTGCTGCTGCCCGAGCCCGTGCTTTTAAAACGCAGCGTGGAGCAAAATTTTAAATTTGCGCTCAAAAGTCGCGGCGCGCTTGCGGAATTTGACGAGCGGGTGAATGAAGCGCTCGGCCTAACGGGGCTTGATAGAAGTTTTTTATCGAAGAAGCATTTCGAGCTTAGCTCGGGGCAGACGCAGCGTATCGCGTTTGCGCTCGCTCTGGTGCAGCGCGCAAAGCTCTATCTGCTCGACGAGCCGACCAACAGCCTCGATCTTGCCGCTTCCAAGCTCTTTGCGCGCGCGATTTTATTTATGCGAAGCCGCTACGGCTGCGGTTTTATCATCGCTAGCCACGATGAGAAATGGCTCAGCGCGATCGCGCAAAGAAGCGTATTTCTGCATCGCGGCAAGATATGCGAGTTTGAATACAAAAACATCTTTGACGTGCAAAACGGGGTTTTAAAATTTTCGGATGAAATTTTGCTGCGCCTTGAAGATGGGCTCGCACGCGCCCGCAAAATCGCGATAAATCCGAGTAAAATTTTATTATCCCAAAGCTCGTTTGAGCACTGCTTTGCGGGGATTTTACATTCGGTTTCGCTTCAGTACGGCTCCTCGCTACTCATCAAGATCAAGGTGGGCGACGTGTTGCTAAAATGCGTCACGGCGCAGGATGAGAGGCGCTGGAGCGCAGGCGAGAGGATCTATTTCGGATTTGAAGACGGCGCGTTTTTGGGACTGGAGTAATTCTGCGCGAAGTGCGGATAAGCTTAATTTTGCTTTAGAATTTTTATTCGCGCGGCACTAATAAATTTCATTTCTGCCTCAAATTTTTACTGCGAACCATCTAGCGCGGCGTACCCGGCGAAACAGAGCGCAAAAATTTGCGCCTTGAAATTTACAGACGCAAATTCTACCGAGCGGCGCAGCGCGGAATTTTGAAATTCTATCGCTAGGAATTTTAAAACTTAGCCGCGAATACGGCTAACGGAACTTTGAAATTCTAAAATTTCTAGGCGCGGAATTTCAGAATTCTAAATTTTAACTCCGCGGAATTTGTCCGTAAATTTACGGGCAGAATTTTACGTTTTACTTCGCGGAGCGTGCCGTTTATTTTGCCTGCAGTGCAAAGGCGGAACGATAGCAAGAATTCCGCGGCGTAAAACCCGCGCAAAATTCCAAACAGACGGTGCGGAATTCCGATAAAATTTAAAAGCGGTGCGGGATTTTATAAAATTTCACGAGCTCAAAAAAGCGGCAAGCCTTAATCTCACGCTGCTTAAATTTTCCCGCCGAACATCTCATACATCGCCTTCTCCTCGCCCCAAAGCTCGCGGTGCTTTTTGATGCAGGATTTTATCGCGCCAACTAGATATAGCACGTCTTGCTCGGTGTGTGTGTAGTGCAGGCTCACGCGCACGAAGCCGGGCTTGGCTTCTGGCATGCGACCCTCCTTGATACCAAGCAGATCGTGAGCGTACGGCCCCGCGCACATCACGCCCGCGCGCGTCTGGATACCGAAGTCGTTGCTAAGGCTCGCGGCAAAATCATACGCCGAGACACCGCGCACATTAAAGGGAATTATCGGCAGCCGTGGCGCGCACTTTGGAGCGTAGTTTATGATCTCGTCTATGCTTGCTAGCTCGCTCTCAAAAAGCCGCGCGAGCTCGTCCTCGGCGCTTTTTATCCTCTCAAAACCGACCTCATTTCGCAGCGCGTAGGCTAAATTTGCCCGCATAAGCCCGATGATAGGCGGCGTACCGCCCTCCTCTAGCTGCTCGGGATTTTTCAAAAACACGTGCCCTTCGCGGCTAGCGTAGGCGACCGTCCCGCCCGCGGCAAAGGTCGGCACGTCGCTCTTAAGCAGCTCCTTTTTGACCGCCAAAAGCCCGCAGCTTGCAGGCCCTCCGAGCAACTTATGCGGCGAGAGGAAAATCGCGTCGAAATGATCGCAGTCTAAATTTGCGTGAGAGCTCAGCGCCGCGCAGTCAAAGGCCACGATGCCGCCTGCCGCTCTGATTAGCTCGCTGATTTTTTTATAATCGCTGATGACGCCCGTGACATTTGAGGCGGCGCTAAACGAGCCGATGATGCGGCGTCCAGCATTTAGCTTCAGGATACGCTCAAGTGCGAGCAGATCGATCTCGCCGGATTCGCTAAGCGGCACGCGCATGTAGTCGCAAAGCCCCTCGCGAAAGCTGAGCTCGTTTGAGTGGTGTTCGTAGGGCGAAACGAGCACGAGCGGAAGCTGCGCGGTGCGTAAATTTGCCTCGCCGATCGCGCTTCTGGTTGCAGGCGGCAGGTAGATGCCGAGTATCTCTTGAAATTTCTTGATCGCGGCCGTCGCGCCCTGTCCGCAAGCGATGAGACAAAACCGCTCGTCAAGCCCCAGCAGCTTTTTTAGACTCTCGCGCGCGCCCTCGTAGCGACGCTGCGTGATGATGGCGCTGGAGCTACTGTCGGAGTGGGTATTGGCGTAGGTTTTGAGTGTCTCCGCTATCTCGCGCTCTACGGGCTCATAGGCAAGCCCCGAAGCCGCGAAATCAAAATAATGCACGTCACGCTTTAAGATGATATTTTTTCGAATTTCGTCTAAACTTAGCATTCGCGACCTTTAAAATTTAAGTGATTAATTATAGTGAAATTTGGATTAATTTAAGGCTTTGCGATCTGGAGGGGAGAAATAATTTTAATGAAAATTTAGAAAAGCTTTGCCTACTATATCGCTTAAGTTCTTATGCTATATAGTTTTACTCCTTCAAATTTATTGATTACTATCTAGTTTTTTAGCTGCTTCTTGTCTTAGAATTTCGGCATAATCTTTTATATCAATTTTCTCACCGTTATATAGAATTTTCACTTTCGCTTTCTCTAACATTTCCTCAAAATTTAAATATTTAAAAAATGTCTCAATATCGAATGCCTCAGTACTATTTTTATCTTTTAGGCTGCTTTTTTGCAAAATCTCTTCATCGCTCAGCCCATTGCCGCAAAGAGCTTTATATCTATCTATTTTCATATTATAGAAATTTAATATTTTAATATCCGGTTCTAGCTTAGTACATTTTTTATCATTTGGCATATAACCGAAAAATTTTATAAAATCTTTTTCTTTCCAGTATCTATCGGTTCCTTTTTCCCTCTCTTCGTTATTTTTAACTTCCCATCTCCCCCGAAGAGCCCAATCATATGATTCTAAAATTTTTTCTCCATAGCAGTAATCGTTCATATGGTTTATGTAAGACTCTTTCTTTTTTATAGATCCAACTAAACTATCCAAACAATTTCTATAAGCCGTAACAATATCATCTTGACTCGGTAGACCATCTATATTATATTTTATTAATAATTCTAATTTATCTTTATACATCATATCCCGCGGAAGAAAAGTATAAATAGATTTTTTAAATATTTCCTTTTGTTTAAACGAAACGCCGTTCTCACTTAAATAATACAAAGGACCTTCATATGCTTTCGGTTTCATACCTCTTTGTAGCATCATATCGGCAATTTCTATCAAATTACTATATATTGCATAGTTTAATGGATAAACAGGATCTTTTGAGTGATCATGATTGATTAGACACTCAGTACGTAATTTTATATCTATATTGTTGCCAACTATGATTTCGGTGTCGTCAGAATATCTAGGGCAAACTATATAGCCCTGCACCATTTTGACTTCTTCAAATTTAACTCCGTTGTCTAAAAGCAGTCTTACCGATTTGGTAGCATTATTTTCTATCGCATAAGCCATAGCGGATAGTTTGTATTCATCTTTTTTATGTATATCCGCTCCCAATTTTATAAGCTTTTGAGCAGTATTCGCATCGTCCCAAAAGCTAGAATACATCACGGGTGTTACCCCTCCGTGCATAGTATGA
>CAJPSJ010000063.1 GCA_905373295.1 uncultured Campylobacter sp.
GAATAATGAAGACTCATGAAAAAGATATAGGGACAATAGCTATGAATCCGCTGGCAACAGGAGACTTGTTGCTTTATGAAGATATATTTAACGCTATTCGTATAAAAGAAGACCAAACTTTGGTTCAAGCGGCATATGCATATATTCTGTCCTTTCCTTTTATAGATTCTGTACTGGGAACCTTTAATTCAAAAGATGAAATTAATGAAGCTATTAAAACCCTATATCAAGAACCTTACTCTGCTAAAGAAAGGAGTGAACAAGAAGGAAAATTAAAAGAAAGAATTAATCAAGTTGATTTAGAAAGAAAGATAGAAGTTGGCAAAGCTCTTAGACAAAGACCTCATATATTAAGAGAAGAAGTTGCAGATTTGTTTGGAGTTTATCCACTAAGTGTATAATTTTCAAAGGAGGAAAAATGAAAAGAAGGATTAGTTTATTATTATTTTTAGTACTAGCATTAATTTTAAATGCTTGTGACGGCAGCGAAAAAGAAGCTAGTCAAGTGCAAGAAGTTAAAGAGGTAAAAGAAAGCGAATACTCGGTTACTGATGTTAGAGGAAAAACGATTAAATTTGAAAAAACACCGGAAAGAATTGCAACGGTGGACAAGCCTCTTCCGTCTATAATATATGCAATTGATGGAAAGACAGATAAAATTGTAAGATGCAACCCATCTTCTATTAAAGCTTTTGAAGAAAGTGTTTTAAAAAACATGTATCCACAACTAGCTAATGCGAATACTAAATGGTGTTCAAAAAACTCAGTTGTTAACGTGGAAGAGTTATTGAAGCTAAAACCGGATGTAGTGTTTATTTATTTGAATAGTGAGAAAGAAATTGAAAAAATGGAAGCTGCAGGACTTAAGGTAGTAGCTTTAAAGAGGGCAGAATTTGACAGTATAAAAGAAAATATAAAAATAATATCTGAAGTACTTCAAAAGAAAGAACGTGGCGACTTATTAGTTGAATATATGGACAAAGGAATTAATGAAGTAACATCAAAGTTAGCTGAAATAAAAGATGAAGATAAACCAAAAGTTATAGAGTTTTATAGTGACATGAAAATAGCTGTAAAAGCATACGACCATTGGATGAAACCAAGTGGAGCCCATAATCCGGCCCACGAGCTTAAGGGTGAATTTGCTGAAGTGGACATGGAGCAGATGATTGTATGGAACCCTGATATCATTTATTTAGGAAATCATTCAGACTTAATGCCGGAAGACTTTATTGAAAATAAGCAGGAAGGTAGAAACTGGTCAACAATTAAAGCTGTAGCTAACAAACAAGTATACAAAATTCCTATAGGTGTTTATAGGTGGGATCCTCCTGGGGTTGAAACTCCGCTTACAGTTAAATGGGCTGCAAAAATACAGTATCCACAATTGTTTTCAGATATGGACATGGAAGTAGAGTTAAAGAATTTCTTTGAATATGTATATGATTACAAATTATCAGATGATGAAGTTGCTACAATATTGAGGAAGTAGTTTAACAAGAAAGGAAGAAACATGGATAAAATAAAAGTATTAGAAAAAGGACATGAATTAGAATATAGCTTTGATAATTTACTAAACTATCATGGTGTAGGTTATCCCGGGGGAGTAGCTCATGCATTTCAAGTCATGAGTAGAGCCTTTCCACTTTTAGATGATGGGAAATTATTAGAAAGAAGAGAGATATATCTTATTACAGCATTTCCTGGACCGGGAGGGCTAGATGCTTTTGAAATGGTAACAAGATGCGTAACAGATGGTAGAATTTCCGTTGATATTAATTTAAAAGAAGCTGAAGAAGTCTTAGAAAGTCCCCATGGAAGATATTATTTTAAATTCAAGTATAGAGATAAAACAGTTGTTATAACCATAAAGCCAGGTTTTGTACTAAAAGAATTTGTTGAATTAGCAAGAAAAGAAGATAGAAGTGAAGAAGAAGAGACTACTTTGATTCAGATGAAAAAAGATATGGCAGCAAGACTATTGGCCGCTAAGCCCGAAGAAGTATATAACGCAAAAGTTCTATAAAAGAAAAAGAGAAGGGTTTTGATATGTACCCTCTTTACTGGACAAACCAGTAAGGAGGGTATTTTTATGAAATATAGCTATGAATTTAAAAAGAACTGTATAGAATTATACAAACAAGGTAAATGGGCTGATACACCTAGAGGTATCAACAAATATTACTTCCGTAACTACATAAGAATATGGAATAATTTAGTAGAAACACATGGAATTGAGGTATTAAAGCATAAATCTCATAACAATAGTTTTTTAGTAGAGGATAAATATAATAGTGTATTAGAAGTTGTTAAAGGAAAATCTACTTATCAAGTTTCTATTGAATTAGGAATCAGTGAAGGTAATATTCAAAACTGGGTTAACAAATATAAAATTTATTTACGCCTTTGCAATAGATAGAGGTGTTTTTACACCCCCCACTATTGACAAAGAACCTTTTAAATTCCGCGCCTTAAACCCGCCTGCAAATTTTAAAATTTTATGGCGCAAATTTCGATCCATTCGTTTTATAACATTTCACGCGAGCTTTACAAAATAAAAATTTTAACGAGCTTTACTCTAATTAGCGATAGAGCTTTCAAATGTAGGCGAAATTTTTAAGTGCAAACTTCCCACTTCAGCAAGAATGGGTTTAAGCTTTAGCGCATTAGATCAAGCAAATTCGCTCTAAGCCTTCATGCTCCCCGTATCCTTAAATCTTTGATGCCACGACAGCGCCTCGCTTAAGATGTGTGGAGTATGCCCCGCACAGGGCTGCGCACATGCCCGCTCGAAATAATCTCTCAGCGCGTCTTGGTAAGTGGGATGCGCGATGCTTATCATCGCGCGAGCACGCTCACGAGGGCATTTACCGCGCAGATCGGCGATGCCGTATTCGGTGATGATGACCTGGGTGTCGTGCTCGGTATGATCGACATGGCTTACGAAGGGCACGATAGCGCTGATTGCACCGCCTTTAGCGAGCGATGGGCTCAAAAATAGCGACAAATATCCGTTGCGAGCAAAGTCACCGCTACCGCCGATGCCGTTTTTCATCTGCGAACCCATGACGTTGGTAGAATTCACATTGCCGTAGATGTCTGCCTCGAGCATGCCATTCATCGACACGACGCCGAGCTTTCTGATGAGCGCTGGCGAGTTGGAGACGTCTTGTGAACGCAGTATGATGTGCTTGCGGTAGAAATCGATGTTTTTTTGAAATTCCTCGACACCTGCGGGGCTAAGCGATAGCGCCGTGGCACTTGCAGTGCCTACGACGCCTCTTTTGATGAGATCTAGCATGCCGTCTTGAATCACCTCGGAGTAGCACTGCAGCCCTTGGTAGCCAGCATCTTGTAACGAGCTAAGCACGGCGTTAGCGACGTTGCCGATGCCCGATTGTAGCGGCAGTAGCTTCTTTGCGGGAAGTCTGCCGCAAGCTTCCTCGTTTTTTAAGAATTTTACGACGTTTCGCCCAATCGCGCTTGAAATTTCATCCACGGCGGTAAAATTATTGACGCGATCATGCGTCCTAGCCTCTATGACAGCGACTACTTTGGCAGGATCTACATGCATATAGGGGTTACCTACGCGATCGCCTACGTGCTTGATCGGCAGATCCTCGGCATGCGGAGGTAGGCGCAGATCTGTAACGTCGTGAATGCCCTCAAGCTCAAGCGGCTGGTAGTAATTTACTTCTAAAATAACGCGATCGGCGATATCGAGCCAGGCTTGGTTGTTGCCTAGCGATGTGGACGGCACGAGCTCGCCACTTTCTTTAATCGCCACTACTTCGATCACAGCAAAGTTTAGATGTGGAAAAAAGCCTGCCTTAAGCTGCGCAGCAAGGCTTGATAGATGCACGTCCGCGTATCGCACGGCGCCACTATTTATCGCACGGCGCATATCGGCATCCGTAAAAAACGGCGCGCGAAAGCTCACGGCACCTGCTTTTGCCAAAACTCCGTCTAAAAGCGGATCGGTCGATGCGCCTGTAAAAATTTCGATTTGATAGGGCTCGCCTTTTTCGTGCAGCGCTGTCGCTCGTTGCGCTAGAGCTTGTGGTAGCGCTAGCGCGCAGCCCGCCCCAACAAAGCCGCTAAAGCCCACCGATGCGCCATTTAGGATCAGTTCGCAGGCTTTCTCGGCGCTCATAATTTTTGATTTTAGATATTTGTTTTGCACGCGTGAGTTCATTTTCCGTCCTAGCCGTGATTTGGACGAAATTATAATATTTTTGCGCTAAATTTCAAAATCTAAAATTTCGTGCACGAGCTAGGCTATAGAGCAAAATATGGGGGGCGGTCGGTTGGGATACGCCGCAAACGCTTCCGATCAGACTTTTTGCTTCGGCGGTTTGCAATACCCGCTTGCACAAGCGCTCGGTAAATAGGGTTTTAAGTGTGATTGAAGCTTAGTTTATAGTCTTGCTGCGATACTGCAAACGCTTATTGCGCACCCAATCTTGCGGAATTTAAGCGCAAAATTTACGTATAATTTTGAGAGCTGCGATATTTAAATTTAAGCTTCCTTTTGCAATTTAATCGCTCGCCACACTCAAATTTAAATCTCCGCCTCGCAATTTTAAAATAGGTGTTTTGAAATTTATCGCTCGTGGCGTTTAAATTCCGCGTCTAGCGAGCCTTGAACTCATATTTGAAATTCCATCACTTACGACACCGCCTTTGCCCGTTACGCTTGAATTTTAATCCGCATTAATTGAAATTCTAGCTGCTTAAAATTATCGCCTCCTCGCACAAGACGGCAGTTTAAAATTTCAAATTTCGCGCTTTTTTTGGAGCGGCTCGACGTAGATACGTAAAATTTTGATAAATTTTACGCTTGCGAAATTCTAAAAAATTATATCATCGCCGCGGCTAGATTGCAGATTTCGTTTAAATTCTAGTTCATAAAATTATAGCCTCAGCCGTCACGCACGATTTGCAATTCAAAGAGCCTTGTTACACAAATTCCAATCTCTGCTGAGTCTAAAATCGATGCCGCTTACGACGCAAATTTAAACGCGTTTTAGAATTTAAAATTTAGTCCGCCTTGTTACCATTTTCGGTCGAGCTTTATAAAATTTCGGCAAATTTTATACTTGCAAAATTTTAAAATTCTACCGTCGCAAAATAGAATGGAATTTCATCTCTGCGGCTTGCCGTCGCCGAATTTTGCGACTATCTCCTCACTGCAGCTCTCTTTGGGCGCCCAACCATCGCGCTTCATCCGCGCCAGATTGTCGCACGCCTCCTGCGAGCCGCCCTCGCAAAGCTCGTCGTATATCACGAGGCTGCGGCACTGCCCGCTCGCGAAACTCTCCAGCGCCGCGGCGTTGCCTAAGCAGGCTCGCTCGCGCAGATCGCTCACTTTGCTAGGTATTTGGTGCGCGATTTTTACCAGGCTTCGCTTGATTGATTTTTCTTTGACCTCATTGGCGTATTTTTTTCACATCCAGGATCGAGTTCGTGCCGATGATCTCGCTCATCACGTTCTCGTCAAATTTACTTCCAAGCTTGGTTTTTAAAAATCCCGTTTCGACGGGCAAATTTTCATTGAGGCACTTTACCATCGCGTCGTAAATGTCGCCGTGAGCGCGCAGGTAAAAGTCAAACGGGCTTAGGATATCGAAAATCTCGCTTAGATTGTCCGCGCTATAGATGATGGATGCGAGGATCGCGCGCTCCATATCCAGGTCGTAAAGGTTGTGAAAATCCACGTCGTTAAATTTATTTTTTGCCACTTTCGCTCCGTTTAAATTTTAATATCCGGCTTCATTTAGCTTTTTGTAGTCGTCGCAGCCAAACTGATCGCCCAGATCGCATGCTTTGCCAAAATACTCTTTGGCTGTTTTGAAATTTTGCTCCACGCCTTTTGCCTCAAGATATAAAGAAGCGACATCGTAGCAAGCGTCAGCGCCCCCTAGATCGCAGGCCTTTTGATAAAGCTCCATTGCCTTTTTGTAGTCTTGTTTCACGGCTTTACCGCTCTTATATGCAAAACCAAGCTGAGCGCAGCCAACAGCGTCTTTTTTATCGCATGTCATTTGCCAAATCTCTATCGCTTTTTTGTAGTCTTGCCTCACGCCCTCGCCGTTGTAATAACTGATACCAAGGAAAGAGCACCCATTGATACTTCCTTTATTGCAAGCGCTCTCAAAGTGCTTTGCCGCTCTTGCCAAGTCTTGATAATAAGATGCCTCCAATCCATATTCAAGCTCTTTTTGCGCCGATAATTCAAAGGCAAAGGCAAAATTTAATAAACCTGCCAAAGCCATCATCACAAAAATAAATTTTCTCATCATTAATCCTTTAAATTTTTATTGATATTTTGATCCGCGTCGGTTAAAAAGCTTTCATCTTTGCTCCTTTGTTTCGTTTATCCGCTCGCATGCCTCGATTTACCGCCTCATCGCGCATTGCACTCGCGCAGCCCGCTAAAATTTCAAAGGCTCGTGCGCTCTATCTGAGATCGAAGCTTGGAATTTTATCGCCTCTGCCGCGCTAATTTTTCGGCAGTAGATCGAGCACCGCGCAGGCGCGCTTGTTGTGCATTTTGCATGCCTTATCTAGCGCCTGCCCCGAGAGCCCAAAGCTTTGAGGAGTGCCTATTCCTTGGAGATATTTGACCGATAGCTCGTAGCAAGCTTCGCTGCTGCCGGCATCGCACTGCTCGCGAAAAAGCTCAAACGACGCCACGACGTCCTTTTCAACGCCGAGGCCGCGCCCTAGCGCATCTGCGTAGAAAAAGCACGATAGCTGATCTTTTCGCTCACAGCCGCTTTTCAGGCCGCGCGCGACGCGCTCGCAGGAGCCCTCGTCGCTTTTTACGATGCAGCTTTGCAGATCTGCCCGCGAAATTCCGTCCGTTTGAATGACCGCATCGGCGCTGCTTTGCGAGCCGGCGCTTGCTTCGCCGCTCTTTAGAAAGTGCGCGCTTTGAGTTTCGCCGATACTCGTTGTTTTGCCCGCCGCAGAAATTTTATCCGCCCGCGCGCTCTCGCCGCAGTTTGCCGCAAGTGCGCAAAATAGCGCCAAAAGTAGAAATTTTTTCATACCCGCCTCCGTTAAATTTAGCGCCATTTTAATTAAAAATGCTGAATTTAAGGAAAATGCGCTCTGCCCTAAATTTCAGCTTTGTGCCGCAGCGCGTTTGAAGCGCGAATTTAAAGCGCGCCGCCGAGGTGATCGATCACAGGCTCTTTAGCGCCGCAAGTACGTTTTGCGCGTCCTGCTCGGGCTCCGCGATTCGGCTAAAGCGCTTTACTTCCTTACCGCCTCGGAAAATCAGGGTTTGGCGGTGGTAAAATTTCTTCCCGTCGCCGGTGGTGAAAGTCTCGAGCCCAAGCGGCGCTTCAAGCTCGAATTTTTCGTCGTTTATGAACTCAAACGAGGCGCCCGTAGCGCGCTTAAACTCGCTCGTGTTCGCCTCGCCCATGCTGCCTACGGCGATAAGCTCAAAGCCGAGAGCTTTTATCTGCGCAAACGCGCTCTCGTAGGCCTTGCACTGAAGCGTGCAGCCAGTAAGGCCCGCTACGCCGCGCAACTCCTCCGGCAAAAATTTGCCGCTGTCGCCCATTTTCGGGTAGGTAAAAACCACGCAATTTTTCGGTAAATTTATCATCTCTCGCCTTTTGATCGAAATAGGTCGCAAAAATAGCATAAAAAATCTTAAACCCGCTTAACGGATGAAATTTTAATAAAATTTAGCGTAAAATAAGGGCAAAATTTCGGCAAAATCAAATTTGGAGTTAAATTTTGGATATTGACAGAGCGATAGAGGAGCTGGCAAAAAAGCAGCAGCAGTGTAAGATAAAATTTCTAAAACCGCTGATTTTATTGCTATGCATCGCAGTTTTTTCCGTCGGCTGGTTTATCCACGGCTTGATCCAAAACGAATACTCCTCCGCCGTGCTGATGTCCGCGATGATCCCGATAATTGCGGTAAGCTGCGTATGGGGGATTTATGATGATTCCATCGCCAAGTGGGAGTACAACGCCTTTTATAAAAACGCCTTCATCCGCGCCATCATTTCAGATATCGATCCCACCTTTAGATACGAGCCGCAAAGCGGCATAGACGAAGAAGAGATCCGCAAAACAGGCATCTATCCGAACAATGAATTCGTAGCCGAGGATCAGATAGACGGCGTGTATAAAGGGGTGAAATTTAGCCTAAGCGAGGCGATAAAAATCTATGAAACGCGCGAGTCTATGGAGCTTGTAAGGCTATCTCAAAGGGCTAAAAGCGATCTTTCTGCGGCTTTTTTGCTATCGGCGATCGCGCTTTGGAACGCTTGGAGGCTCGGCGAATACGTGCAGGCCTTTAGCGGCTCGGTTTTGGTGTGCGAGTTTCATAAGAAATTTAAAGGACAGACCATCATCGCGGACCGCTCGCCAGGCACTAAATTTTTAGGCGATCAGGAGCTGATGGACGACGTGATTTTCGGCGAGGAATTTCGCGTGTTCGCAAGCGATAAGATCGAGACGCGGTATCTTTTGACGCCTAGCTTTATGGAGCGTCTCGGGGCTTTGAAGCTTAAGCTTGCGCCCAAGATCACTCTTAGCGCGGCGTTTATAGACGGCAAATTTTATCTATTTTTAAACGGCGCGAAAAACCGCTTCGAAGCAGCGCTGTTTTCGCCGCGCACTACGCTAAGAGACGCCGAGCGGATAAAGGCCGAGGTTATGCAGCTTCTTGGTATCATTGACGAGCTGCGTTTGAATGAAGGATTTTTTGGCGGCGCAAGCGAGAGCGGCGAGCCCGCAAAGAGCCCGCCCCTCGGCGGCGAGGAGCTGCAGAGATTGCGCGATAAAGGCTTAAGCTCGCGTTATCGTTGATTTGAATTTTAAAATGCCATCTTGCGGCTTAAAATTTAACGCTTTTAGTAAAATTTTAATCTCATCGTTCGCGTCTTTAAATTTAGCACTTTTTGAAATTTAGCGTCTCTTGAAATTTAACGCGGCGCAAGCGGGTAAATTTTATCGCTTGCGGCGGTAGCTTGAAATTTTAAAATTTAGCCCGCGCGCCGCAAAGCTCGCTATGAAATTTCACTCGTTGTTTCCCGCGATCGTTTCGATTAGTTTGCGTTTGTTGCGGCGGTTGTAAAGCACCGACGAAAGGAGCGATAGCGCGATAAATAAGATCCCCACGGTGCCCGTTATGATCTCGCTTACTTCAAATTTCAGCTTGGCAAACATTATAAACGCCAAACACGCGATGGCGTAGTGCGCGCCGTGCTCCAGATAGGCAAAGTGCGACAGCGTGCCGCGGGCGATGAGATACAGCGTGATAGAGCGCACGAACATTGCGCCGGCGCCGAGGCCTAGCATGATGATGAAGATATTGTCGCTTAGCGCAAACGCGCCGATCACGCCGTCGAAGCTAAAGCTCGCGTCTAGGGTTTCTAAATACAAAAAGCCCGCAAGGCCGTTTTTTACGCCGTCCGTGCCGAAAAGGCGGTCGAAGCAGGAGATGAGCAGATAGAGTAGGATCGCGCCGAAATACGCTGCGCCGAGCGTAGCCGAACCCGTTTTAGCGAGCAGCGCGAGCTACACTGGCTAGGCATAATCGAAAATAACGGGCTCGTGCGATTT
>CAJPSJ010000064.1 GCA_905373295.1 uncultured Campylobacter sp.
GACCGCAAAGTGGATCAAATTTACGCCGTCGATGATCAGCGCGATCAAAGGCAGGGCTTGCGAGGATGAGCGAGCCGATATGATCGCGCTTTCGAAAGAATTTCGCAGCGACATTCCGCCACAGATCTCGCGCCTTTTTAGCGCGCCACAGGTACACTCAAGCGTCGTGGAACAAAGCGAGATCAAAAATGCCATAATGGAGTGGATCAAAAAATGATAGTAATCCCCGCGCGCCTTGCTTCAACGCGCTTTAAAAATAAAATTTTATGTGAGTTTGGCGGCGTGCCGATGTTTATCAAAACGGCTCAAAATGCCGCCAAGGCGGACCGCGTGCTAATCGCCGTGGATGAGCCGCAAATTTTAAAGATCGCGCAAGATTACGGCTTTGACGCCGTTCTCACCGCGCGCGAGCATCAAAGCGGCACCGACCGCATCGCTGAAGCGGTCGCGAACGCAGCGCTTGCGGAGGATGAGATCGTCATCAATATCCAAGCCGACGAGCCCTTTTTCGAGAGTGAAAATTTGATTAAATTTAAAGATTTCGCCCGCGAGACGATCGCGCAAAAGGGCGCATTTATGGCGAGCTGCTACAAATATATAAGCCAGCAGGCGGCGGCGGATCCGAATTTAGTCAAGTTAGTGCTTGATAACGCAGGCTTTGCGATCTATTTTTCGCGCTCGCTCATCCCCTACCCGCGCGCGGCATGCGAGTGCTACCTCGGACACATCGGCATCTACGCATACAGCGTGCGGAATTTAAAGCGGTTTTGCGCCCTGCCCGCCTCAGCGCTGGAAGATACCGAAAAACTCGAGCAACTTCGCGCCATAAGCGCGGGCGAGAAGATCGCGATGCTTGGGATCGAAACTGCGAGCATCGGCATCGACACGCCGGCTGATTACGAGCGCGCGCTAAAGAAGTTCGGCAATGGAAATTGATCGCGCCTTTTTAAACACGAAATTTAAAGCGAGCGGACCCACGAAATTTAACGATAATAGGTTGCTGCGCGGCGCGGAATCTAACTCTGCGCGCGGCGCTAAATTTAAAACTAACGAGCCGCACGGCGCAGTGTTTGGGACGCAGGGGCCTGCCGCGGAGCGTAAAATTCTAACGCGACGTAAAATTTTAGCGGAGCGCGGAATTTTAAAATTTAAAGATACGAGCGCAAGATGAACTACGATGAATACAGATCCGCAGTAGATACGCTAAATGCATGGGCGCGAGCATATTACACCGACGATAAGCCGATCGCGAGCGACGAGGAGTACGACGAGCTTTATTCGCAAGCGGAGAAATTTGAGGAGCAAAATCCCGCGCTCGCGCTGCCGTACTCGCCTACGCGGCGCATCGGAGGCGCGATCAGCGAGGGCTTTTCCAAACTCGCTCACGGCGCGCAGATGTGGTCGATGGAGGATATTTTCGACGACGCGGACCTTTTGGCGTGGCTAGCTCGCGGCGAAAAGAGCGGCGCGCAGTTTTACGTCGAGCCGAAATTTGACGGCGCGAGCTTAAATTTAACCTACGAAGGCGGCGTGCTGATAAGCGCGGCGACGCGCGGCGACGGGCTTATAGGCGAGGACGTGACGCAAAACGCAAGAGCTATCAAATCGGTGCCGCTTCAGATCCCCTACGCGCAAAGAATCGAGATCCGCGGCGAGACGCTGATCACCAAGAGCGATTTTGACGCGCTAAACGATGAGCGCGCCGCAAACGGCGAGAGCCTGTTTTCAAACCCGCGCAACGCCGCCGCAGGTAGCCTGCGCCAGCTGGATAGTGCGATCGTAGCGAAGCGAAAGTTAAAATTTATCCCGTGGGGGGTGGGCGAGCATTCGCTAAGCTTTGCGCTGCACTCGCAGATAATGGAGTTCGTGCGTAGTCTCGGCTTTTTGCGCGACGAGTTTTGCCGCATCTGCAAGAGCGCGAGCGAGATCAGGAGTGCGTACGAGGCGCTGCATAGCATGCGTGCGAGCAAAGACCTGATGCTTGACGGCATGGTAGTCCGCGTAAACGAGCTTTCAAAGTGCGCGCAGATGGGCTATACGGTGAAATTCCCGCGCTTTATGGTCGCGTATAAATTTCCTGCGGTCGAAAAGGTAACGCGGCTACGCGAGATCAATCTGCAGGTCGGCCGCACCGGCGCGGTTACCCCAGTAGCCGTCGTAGATAGCGTAAATATCGACGGCGCGAATGTTTCAAACGCGACGCTTCATAATTTCGACGAGATCGCGCGGCTGGAGCTGATGAAAAACGATTTCGTAGGCATCATCCGCAGCGGCGACGTGATCCCGAAGATCACGAGCGTTTACAAACAGCGCAGAGACGGTACGCAGAGCGAAATTTCGCGCCCGGATCGCTGCCCGGTTTGCGGCGAAAGGTTGCTTGACGAAGGCGCGCTCATAAAGTGTCAAAACCTCGATTGTAAGGCGCGCGTGATAGGCTCGCTGATCTATTTCTGCTCTAAAAAATGCATGAATATCGAAGGGCTAAGCGATGCGACGATCACGCAGCTTTTTGAAAGCGGCAAAATTTCAAAGATCGGCGATATTTACGCCCTCAGCGCGCAGGATTTGGCGGATCTCGAGGGCTTTGCGGATAAAAAAATTTCAAATCTTTTGGGCGCGATAAATGCGAGCAAAAATGCGCCGCTTGAGCGCTTCATCGCTTCTTTGGGGATCGAGCACATCGGCGAGGTGGCCGCGCGCAAGATCGCTGCGGCATTCGGGCAGGATTGGCTGGATGCGAACGAGGATGAAATTTTGCGCCTGGAAGGCTTTGGAGAAGCGATGGCGAGGAGCCTAGCGGAGTTTTGCAAGATAAATCGCGAAAAAATTCTAAATTTAAGCGAAATAATCACGCCGCGCGCGCCCGAGATGCAGACCGCCAAAAGCGTCTTCACGGACCGCAGCGTCGTTATCACCGGCACGCTCAGCCGTCCGCGCGACGAGTTTAAGGCTAGACTGTTGGCGATGGGCGCGAAGGTGCAGGGCTCGGTATCTGCCAAGACCGACTTCGTGCTTGCGGGAGAGGATGCTGGCTCCAAGCTGCAAAAAGCTCGCTCACTCGGCGTGCGGGTGATCGACGAGAGCGAGTTTGAAGCGCTTGCGAGCCCAGCGACGCCCGGCGCAAATCCACCTGGCAAGAGCGAGCCTGAGGCGCTCGCGAGGAGCGGCGAGTGAAGGTCTTCTGCTTTGTGACAAATCCGCACGCAAACGGCGCGAGATTAAATTTTAAAAGCAAGCTCCGTCCTGCGATGCTTGCGCGTTTTACAAAGCGCGAGAATTTTAAAAATTTTGTAGCGCACGAGCAAGCGGCAAGAGCAAAAGCGATAAATCGAGCGGTCGGCGCGGTATCGTCAGGCTTTGAGGCGTGCGTAAAAACGGCAGACCGAGAGGCGGTTTCTGCGAGGTGGGCGAGCTCTGCCTGCCGCGGCGCTAAAACGGCGCGCACGACGCCGATAGATACGGCTGCAAGCAAGAATATCTCAAATTTTGCGGCGCGCGAACACTGCGCCGATAGGAAAAATTTTAAAATTTTCGCTAGCGATGAGATCAAATTTACAACGCACGGCGAGCTAAAATTTACAATGCGCAGTATGGTTAAATTTACGGCGTGCAGCTGGCTGAAATTTGAGCCGCGTAGCACTGCTACGCGCAACTTTGCTTTGTGCGATAGAATTTTAAACCCAAGGCCGCGCAAAAGCCGCGCAAGCTTTAAAATTTCATCGCGGCGCAGAGAAAAAACAAAATGAGATTTGATCTGCTCGTAGCAAACACGCTTAAAATCAGCAGAAATCAGGCTACCGCACTGATAAAGCAGGATAAAATTTTGCTGCGTGGCGCCGTGCAAAACAGACCCTCCGCGCAGATTGCGCCCGAGCAGAGCGGCGAAATCAGCGCGATTGATCAAATTTACGTAAGCAGGGGCGCGCTCAAGCTTGCGGGCTTTCTGGACGAGCTCTCCGAAAACGGGCTTTTGGCAAGCTGCAGCGTAAATTTGCCTAACTCGGCGGCAGAAATTTCAAAGCCATATAGCAACGCAAATAGCGCGGATAGCAAAGCGATAACGACGCAAATTCCAGGTGCAGATTTCGCGGCTACGGATAAAATTTTAGGCGCGGACGAGGCTGATAAAATTCCAAGCGCGGCTACCGAGACGGCAGAGATTTTAAATGCGGCGAAAGCCTCAAAATCAGGCGATAAAGCAGACAGGCGCCGCAGCAAAGGCAGTGCGGAGCCTATGCAAGCAGAGCCCTCGCAAAAAGATATTTTAAATTTAGCGGGAGCCGATGTTTTGGACGTGGGTAGCAGCACCGGCGGATTCGTGCAGATTTTATTGCAGCGCGGCGCAAAGAGCGTGACTGCGCTTGACGTCGGCAGCTCGCAGCTAAGCGAAATTTTGCGGCGCGATCCTCGCGTGGTCGTGCGCGAAAACACCGACATCAGGAAGTTTGCAAGCGAGAAAAAATTTGATCTCATCACCTGCGACGTGAGCTTCATCTCGCTAAATTTGATCTTAAAAAGCCTCGCTAGCCTTGCAAAAAGCGCTCTCATCGTGCTATTTAAGCCGCAATTTGAAGTCGGCGCGGAGATCAAACGAAATAAAAAAGGCGTGCTCAAAGATGAAAAAGCGGTGTGCGCCGCACGGGCAAAATTTGAGCGGCTATGCGCCGAGCTGGGGCTTGCCGTGCTGCATGCCGGCGCTTGTAAGATCACGGGCAAAGAGGGAAATAGGGAATTTTTCTATCTTCTAAAAAGGACGAACGATGAAATTTAAAAGCTTAATTATCTTGGCGTTTTGCGCGCTATTTTTGGGCTCATGCGCCAAAAGTCTGAGCCCGAAAGCGCCGCTGGTAAAAAATTTCGATATCTCTAAATTTAGCGGCGGCTGGTATGAGATCGCCCGTATGAAGGGCGGTGGCGAGCTGCAAAACACCGCGTACGAGTGCTTCATCGATAAAAACTCCACGATCAATCTTCTGAAAACCGCCAAAACAAGCTCGGGCAAAATCGAAAACGAGCAGCACGTATTGGAGTTTGCGGGCGATAAAAACGTAGGTCTGCTCTATCAAAAAGGTCTGATTTCCGACTCCCTCTACCGCGTGGCGCAGGTGGACGGCGACTATCGCTACGCCCTGATCTTCGGCGCCGATACGAGCGAGCTGTATATCCTCTCGCGCAGCAAAACCCTGCCTGAGCCAATCCGCATCGTTTATCTAAAAAAGGCGAAGCACAGCGGCTACGACACCAAAAAAATCGTCTGGACGAAGCAGAAATAATGGCTAATCAAAAATCATGTAAAGACCATACAGGGGCTTTGCTACGGAATTTTAAAGAGCGAAATTTCGTAGCGCAGAATTCCAGCTTGAAAAATTTTACGGAACAGAATTTCACAAGCAATGGGGAAAATTCATCTAAAAGTATCGAACACCCGAAGCAAGAGCTACGCAAAAATAAAACCGGCGATGCGCACCGCGCAGATGAAGCAGACACCGACACCTCTTGCAGCAATGAAACGACTTTTGGCAGTAAAACGGCTTATAACGACGCTTGCAGCAATGACGTAGACGCACAAGCTCAAAGCGCGCTTCCTGCTTGTGCGGAAGTGCTGCGTGCGCGCCTAAGCGAGCAGTTCACACGTGGCGAGATTTTCGCAACGCTACAAGGCGCAAACCGCGATAATGTGCACGCCGTAGCGATCGGTAACTTCGACGGCATGCACCTTGGACATCAAAAATTATTTGAGCGCCTAGGCGAGCAAGGCGCAATAATCGTAATCCTAGCAGGTGGCGGCACAAAGCTCACCCCTTTTGCGTCGCGGCAGGCATTTACGAACAAAAAGATTTTTTATTGCGATCTACGCGCTATCAAAAGCCTTAGCGGAGGCGAATTTATCGCACTTTTAAGGCAGAATTTCATAAATTTACAAAAAATTGTCGTAGGCGAGGACTTTAGATTTGGGCGTGATCGGGCGTGGGACGTGGAATTTTTAAGGCGCGAATTTCGCGGGCAAACCTGCGTCGTAGGAGAGTTTTGCTTAAGCGGCGGCGTGCATTCAAGTAGGATCAAGGAACTTTTATCGCGCGGTCGGTGCGAAGAGGCGGCGGAGCTTTTAGGGCGAAATTACGAGATCTGCGGACGCGTAGTGCGCGGTCAGGGGCGCGGGGGGCGGGAGTTCGTAGCGACGCTAAATCTTGATGCGAGCGGCTATTTTATGCCAAAAAGTGGCGTGTATGCGACCCTGGCGCGCACCGGAAGCAAGGAATTTGCAAGCGTGAGCTTCTTGGGGCATAGGCTCAGCACCGACGGGGCTTTTGCGCTTGAAACGCACATTTTAGGGGACTTTGCAGGCTTTGAGGCGGGTTTAAATTCCGCACAAGATCGCGCGCCGTGCTGCAGGGGGCAAGCCGCACATTCTGCGCGAAATTCAGATGAAATTTCGGCTCGTAATTCAGCTGAAATTTCTACACAAAATTTTGCGGCGAGCGAGAGCTTGGACGCCGAAAATAAAAATTTAGAGGCTGTGGGCAAAAACAGCGGCGCGGAATTCGTCTGCGTGAAATTTATAAAGTTCCTACGTAAAAATCGCAAATTTAGTGATCTAACGCAGCTTAAAGAGCAGATTTTAAAAGACGCTTCAGAGGCGGAGGCGGTACTACGAAGCCGCAAATTTTAATCTACGGCTTGTAAGCTTAAAGATGAAATTTTCGGGCTGTGCGCTTGATTTGATGCGTCTGCCCGCGTTTTGCATCTACGACGCATTAAATGAGCCGTCTGCGTCGTCCCGTATAAAAGTCGTGTGCCTGCCTCCGAGGATGCTTGGAGCACCGCCTGCGTCTGCGATGCCATATAGGAAGTGCGCACAAAAGCGGCGCGCAAGCCGATAAAAAGTCGTTAAATTTTAACGGCGTACCGTCCGCAGGGCTTTAACGCACCTTGGGCTTGGGTTTATGTAAGACGAGGCAAGTGCAAGCCGTACTGAGAATCGAGGGTGATAAAAAATCTTAGTTGCGCTGGAAAGCTTTAAAATTTAGCAGGGCTAAGCTGCCGAGCAAGAGTCAAGCGGCTAAATTATGCGCCTAGCTAAACGCTGAATTTTGTCAAGCGGCCTCATTTTACGGCGCATAAAATCGCAAAATGGGCGCGAAATTCTACCAATGGAGCTTTGGCCATGCTTTTAGTTTAAGTTCGTAATTAAAGAATTTAAAGGAGCTGTTTTGGTAGCGTGAGATTTGGCGACGTAAAATTAATGCTGCGAAAATACGGCGCAAAATTTTAAGGATGTATTTGCGCGGCGCGGAATTTTAGGGTCTATCAAGCAAGACGTGAAATTTAATCATGCATCGAGCGTATCTGGGCTAGAAGTGGGCACAAACTGAGATGCAGCTCGCTTGCATCAAAAGCGCTCATGCTGCGTTTAAAATTTAGGTATGCTTCGCGCAGAGCAAACTAAGCGCGAAAATTCCATGCGTAGCGGTCGCAAATCGAGTGTCGTGCAAGCGCAGGAAGCACGGCGTAAGAATTCTGCGCTTAGCATGCGTAGGAAGTATAAATCGAGTACCGCGCGAATAGCAAAACTAAAAGGAAATGGATGAAAGACGAAATTTTTAAAGAGCCTATCAAAAAGCAGTTTGAGTTTGACGCCAGCGTCGCGTCGGTTTTTGATGATATGATCGGCCGCAGCGTGCCGTTTTACGAGGCCAGCACGCGGCTTAGCAGCGAGCTTTTGGCGCGGATACTGCCGCAAAAGGCACGCGTGATCGATCTTGGTTGCTCGACTGCGACCGCGCTGCTGGCGCTGTTTGCGCTGCGCCCAGATCTGCGGCTGTGCGGCATCGACAGCTCGGAGGCGATGATACAAAACGCCCGCGCCAAGGCGGCGGCGTTCGGCGCCGAGCTCGAGCTTAGCGTATCGGACGTGCTGGATGCGAGCCTCGCGGACTGCGACGCCGTGATCCTAAACTACACCCTGCAGTTCATCAGGCCGCCGCGCCGCGCCGCGCTCGTGAGTAAAATTTACGACGGATTGCGCGAGGGCGGGGTTTTGATCTTTAGCGAAAAGATCATCTACGAAGACCGGGTACTCGCGCGTCAGATGATCGAAATTTACGAGGATTACAAGCGCGCGCAGGGCTACTCGCGCTACGAGATCGCGCAAAAACGCGAGGCGCTTGAAAACGTACTCGTGCCCTACACCGAGGCAGAAAACCGAGCCTTGGCGCTAAGCGCGGGCTTTAAGCGCGTCGAGAGTATCTTTAAATGGGCGAATTTTATGAGCTTCGCGGCGTTTAAATAAAAGTTCAAATTGCAAGAAGCAAAATTATTTTTAAAAAATTCCAAAAAACGGAATTCTACGAGCCGCCCTATTTTTGGCGGCATAGTAAAGCTTCATCCAAATTTTTGGAATTTGACAATTAAATTTTGATACAAACAGCGCGAATATATAATTCTGGCTGCGTGCAAGACGGCACAGATAAAATTTATTGCCGCTCGTAATTTCAAAAATCCGTCGCGGATGTGAACTACGCAAATTATTGGAATTCGGCAAAATTTCAAAATTTCTATGGAATTTTAAAATTTCATAATCCAAGCAGAATTCATAAATTTTACAAAATTCTCAAAAAATTCAAAGATTGAAAAAGTTTGGCTGTCTAAAATTCCGGGCATAAAAAAAGCGCCCGCCGTTTGACGGACGCCGTGTATAAATCGCAGTGACGAAATAAACGCTGCCGCGAGCAAAGGAGCTTATTTATCTCTTAAATTTAACTCGCTAACGAGCTTGGAGTAAACTGCGTAGTCTTTGTTTTTAAGATATTTCATCATTCTTTTGCGCTGACCTACTAGCTTTAGTAGTCCTAAGCGAGATGAAAAATCTTTCGGATTTGCTTGCAAATGAGTGGTAAGAAGCGTGATCCTCTCGGTAAGAAGCGCGATTTGCACCTCTGCAGAGCCCGTATCTTTCTCTCTTCTAGCGAATTTCGCAACTATCTGTGCTTTTTGAGCCGTGTCTAAAGCCATGATGACCTCCTGATCGGTAAAATAGGAAGCGATTATACTTAATTAACCTAAATTTTTGCTTTCTTTGTGTAAAATGCACGCTTTGACACCAAAGGAGAGAATAAATGCTTTTTACTAAAGCAAGCGAATACGCCCTGCTTTCAATGATCTGTATCGCGGGCAAGGAGGAATCGATGGATGTCGATTCGATCTCTAGCGAGCTTGGAATTTCACGCAGCTTTTTGGCTAAAATTTTACAAAATTTGGCTCGCGCGGGACTTCTAAATTCCTTCAAAGGCGCCAAAGGCGGCTTTGTGCTCGCGCGCAATGCGGACGAGATCACGCTAAGCGAGATCATCAAAAGCGCCGAAAGACGCAAGGCGACGGTATTTGACTGCACAGCCGAGGGGATCAACGCCTGCCCGAACGGTCGCACGCTGTGCCGCGTCAATCTAATGTTTGGCGAACTTCAAGAGAAAGTCGATGAGTATATGGACACGATCACGCTAGCAGATATCATCGGCAAAGAGCGCAAATGAAAATATATCACCTCAGCCACACCGATCTGGACGGCTACGGCGCGC
>CAJPSJ010000065.1 GCA_905373295.1 uncultured Campylobacter sp.
GCAGTTTTGCTATGGCACCTATTAAAATTTTGTTTCTCAAAGTCCGCTTTTCCGCGCTATCGGCAAACGCTCTTTTGTGCTATAAGCGTAAATTTTTGTGCCGTTCGTGCGCGAAACGGACGCCGCAAAATTTACGATTTAGGATAAAATTCTAAAACCTGTGGTAAGATTTCGCAGTTTTGTTCCCGCGCGGAATCTTGCTCCTACACATACTGCGCGGCTTGCACCCCGATAAAATCGAGCGCTGCGGGCTTTATTGCATCCGAGGCAATTTTACGGGCAGACGAGGTTGCCGACTAGCCGCAATTCGGCTAAGTAATCGCGGCGGAGCGGGACAATTTAAATTTTGGATTTTGTATGAACGACGAATTTTACATGGATTTGGCGCTGCGGGCTGCGTGGCGCTATCAGGCTCTGGCGCTACCCAACCCCGCCGTGGGCTGCGTGCTTCTGGACAAGGGCGGCAGAGCTCTTGGCATAGGCGCGCACAAAAAGGCGGGCTTTTTGCACGCCGAGGCAAACGCCGTTTTCGCCGCGCTGTGCGATCTGGACGCAAATTTCGCGCAGGATTTCGCTCGCGAATACGCCCGCGAATTCGGCGTTAAATTTCAAAACTTAGAGGCTCTAAAAAGCGCGCTTTTGCAGCCGAGCTTCACTTATGATTTTATCTTAAACCGCCACAGCGGGTTTTTGCGCGGCGCTTGTGCCTACGTCACGCTCGAGCCCTGCGCGCACCGCGGCAAGACCCCGTCTTGTGCCGAGCTTTTGGCGAAGCTCGGGCTATCTCGCGTGGTAATCGGCGCGCGTGATACGAACGCGCAGGCTGCGGGCGGCGCGGAAATTTTACGCCGCGGGGGCATAGAGGTGAAATTTGACGTTTGTCATGCCGCGGTGGCGGAGCTTGCGGAGCCGTTTTATCTGGCGCGCGAGAGCGGATTTTGCTTCATCAAAATCAACGCCACGTTAAACGGCGCGGTGCATGGGCGGATCGGCAGCAAGAAGCAGTGCGCGTTCGTGCACGAGCTGCGCGGCGTGTGCGATTACGTAGGCGTAGGCGGGCAGACCGTGCGCGCCGACAGACCGACGCTGGACGTGCGTGCGGCTAAATTTGACGAAATTAGCGCTTCGGCAGGCAGAGCCGACATGTCGGCGCCGGATACTCGCGCGGCAGCGGGCGCGCGAAATCCGGGTGTATGGATATACTCGCGCCGCGAGCTTTCGGATTTTGATGCGAGCATTCCACTTTTCGGCGTCGCGGATCGCAGGGTGGAGGTCTCGCAGTCGCTGCCTGCGGACGCGAAAGTAACTATGATAGAAGCGGGTGCGAGCTCGTTTGACGAGTTCGCGCAGTTTGCGAGCCACGCGCTTATTTTTTACAGCGCGCAGATGAGGGACGCGGGAAATTTTAGAGCAAATACTGCGCTACGGCCGCTTTTTATCTCTAGTGCGGGTGATCCGCACCTGGAAGCGAACGAATTCTACGGCTGGTTTAAAATTTTAAAATGAAAGGTTATATTACTGCCGATATAAAAATCAGCGCAACTACTATTATTATGACGAACACTAGCATTTTATCTATATTATATTTCCTTTTAGGGCTGCAATTTTGCAAGAAAGCCCCAAGCTTGTATTCACTGATACGAAATAGCCAAGCGGTCCAAATCGATCCGAGGGATAGGCACATCGCTGCAAATGCAATTTCTGATTTATTTAATATCATTATGCCGACGATCATAAATAAAGATAGCAGACTAACGATAATCACGCTTATCGTCGAAAAGGCGATGAAAAATATAAAATTTAGCTTGCAATCGATGCCTAAAATGCGAAAATTAATAATTTTATTTGCGATATAAAATGCGGAGATTATCGTTAAGATAGCTTTTGCGAGCTCGGCCTTAAAAGAAGCGTAGGGCGATAGCGGTACGCCAAAAACTGCATTCGATATGATGCTTACGTGCGATAAAGTAAAGCCGAGCGAGAATGAGAATACGCCCGTCAGTACGATGCCTAGAAGCAATTTGTAGAAATATATTTTCATACGCAATCCTTAAAATTCTGCGAAATTATACGAAATAACGGCTTAAAATTTTGATCGCAAATTTAGCGTAAGCTTTGAAATTTGTCACGTATGCCGCAAGCAACGGCGCAGAGCGAGTATAAAAAATAGATATATGCCGCAAGCGGGATAAAAGCGACAAATCCCGAAGCATAAACTAGCGCTACTAATACATATGTCGCATTTGCCAGCGCAGGTATGCTATAAGTCCAAAGCTCGGGCTTTTCAAAAGGGGTGTAGATATTATTCAAATACAAAGCTAAATTTAAGACAAGCAGTAGAAAAAATATATAATTCTTTTTCATAAAAGGAAAAGCGGCGCAAACCAAGACTACTATCAAATTTAATGCGATAAGAAAACCTATGTAATCAATATCTATAAAGGCGCAAAGTAAGCCTAAAATCGCGATTAATATATCTCTTTTCATAACCGATTGCCGTCCTTTTTAATTCTTGCAATTATAATGCATAGGTTTAAATTTTGATAAAAAAGTATTCCGTGCTTAAAATTTTGTCGCGCCGTGCGGGCGATCTACGCCTATGAAATTTAGCGCAGACAGACGAAATTTAAACGGGGCGCTTAGCTTTATTTAGATTCAAAAACGATAAAGTTTAGCCATATTATTATGCCTATAAACAATAAAATAGACGATAGTGCTTCGTTGGCGTTCCAGCGCCTTTTTAGACTAACGATTTGTAGAAATTTACCGAGCTCGTAATTACTTTTGCGAAATGAAAATGCCGTAGAATAGGTGCCTATGAATAATATCGCGGCGGATAATATCGCTACTAGTTTTTTATCCAGATCCAGACCAAATAGCATAAAACCGAATACTATGATATAAGTAACGGCGGTAAGCGCTAAAATTCCTATCGTCGCAAAGGCGATGAAAAATATAAAATTTAGCTTGCGATCAACCTCTTTGACATAAAAATCGCTCAAACTGCTGCTGACGTAAAAGGCGAATAGCTCAAGAATCGCCGTCGTAAAAGGCAGACGAATATCGCCCGGAAATAAAAAATATCCCTTCAAAAGGCTCATAACATCGATATTTGAAATATTTTCAATATGCCACGAAACAACGTAAAATGAAATCACAAAAATGGCTAAAAATACGTTACCCAAAAGAAACTTGTAAATTAGGTATTTTATGTTTTTGCGCACCTTGACTCCCCAAAATTTCGCGAGATTATACGTCAAATTTGCTTTTAACAGGCTCAAATCGGCAGGAAAATTTGATGAGTGAAATTTAGCCAAAATTTTAATGTGTAGTTTAAATTTGCGGCTCGATTTACAGCTAAATTCGTAGCGCAGAATTTTAAAATTTAGCGGCGCGGTATGCTTGGTTAAATTTAAAATTCCGCAAACGCGTATAGGCGCCTTTTTGAATGATGTGGCGATCCGCTGCGTAAAATTCTACTATTTTGCTCGCGCGGCGCTTGATTTTGAAATGGCGTCCGCGGGGCGAAATTTTAAAATTCTATCGCGCGAATGGATTTAAAATTTCATAACGAGCGCAAATTTTAAAATTTGAAATCTCAAAATTCTAAAATTCCGAAATTCCGCGGCGCGGGCAAATTTAAAATTTCAAACTCAAGCCAAATTTTAAATTTCAAATTGAGCGGAATTCTAAACCGAGCCAAATTTTAAATCTAAATTTTAATGATGATGTCCCAAATGCCCGCCCGCGCCATTTGATCTTACTTCGCAGATGAGTTCGCCATTGCACTCGTTTTCGCTGCTTTCAAGTTGCAAGGTCGTGTGCGTGATGCCCAGATGCTCCATTTCGTGCGATATTTCGCGCAAGATCCGCTCCGCCTCGCGCACGCTCAGCTCGCCGCTAACTACGATGTGAGCCGTGAGCGCGTTTGCGCCGCTCGTGATGCTCCAGACGTGCAGGTCGTGCACCGAGAGCACGCCGTCCACGCCCCTAATCTGCGCGACGAGCCCGTCCAGGCACACGCCCTTTGGCGAGCCCTCCATCAGGATGTTTAGGCTGTCTTTTAGCACGCCCCAGCCGCTTTTTACGATGAGCGCGGCCACGAGCACGCTAGCCGCCGCGTCCGCCCAGCCCCAGCCAAAGCACATCATCAGCAGTGCCGCCATGATCGCGCCCACAGAGCCCAGGGCGTCGCCCAGCACGTGTAGGTAGGCGCCGCGCATATTGACGTTTTCTCTCACGTCGCCGCCGCGCAGCATGTAAAGCGCCACGATGATGTTTATGGCAAGTCCTAGCGTGCTGATGGCGAGCATACCCGCGGTGGCTACTTCGGGCGGGTTTTGAAAGCGCCGCGCCGCTTCAATGACGATCAAAACGGCGATCACGACGAGGACGAGGGCGTTTATCGTCGCGGTTAAAATTTCGATCCGCCTGTAGCCGAAGGTCTTTTGCAGGTTGCCTTTGCGTTCGCCGAATTTAAACGCAAACAGCGAAAGCCCGAGTGCCGCTGCGTCTGATAGCATGTGTCCGGCGTCGGAGAGCAGGGCGAGCGAGTTCGTCGCGAAGCCGCCCGCGACCTCGATCAGCATAAAAGCGGATATCATAAGGAAGGAATTTCTCAAAACGATTTTATTTGACGTGTGCGAATGCTCGTGATGGACGTGATTTTCGTGCATTTTGACCTCGTTTTTCGGTAAATTTTAGATACATTATACCCCAAAGCGCTTAAATGTTTATCTATATCGCCTTCTGGCTAGGCGCTTGTGCGCTTGCCTATGTCTTTTAGCTTGCTAAACTCTTCCACTAGCCTCGGCGCGTCGTTAGGGGGCTGATCGCAAAGGTCTTAAAATGTGCTATTTTGAATAAAAATTCTTCGGTTAAAATCGCGCGGATTTTAGCTGATTTTAAAATTTGCGTCAAATTTTGCGGAATTTTTTGCTGTAACCCTTGATATTACAACAAAATTTTATTATACTTCGCTCATCAGTTGTAAGTTATAGCATTACAACAAAAATTTCTAAGGAGAAAAAGATGTCAAACTACAAGATCGTTTCAACGAAAAGCGAACCAAGAGTCGAGCTAAAAGAAGCTCTAGGTTTAAGCGGCTGTGAGCTCTCTATCAACGAGCTTCCCGCAAACGTGAGCGTGCCTTTCGTGCATTCGCACAAGCAAAACGAGGAGCTTTACTTGGTGCTAAAAGGCGGCGGCACGCTCTTTATCGACGGCGAGGAGAAGGCGGTGGGTGAGGGCGACGCGATCCGCATCGATCCGGCTGGCAAGAGATGCTTTAAGGCGGGCGCGCAGGGGATGAAGTTTATCTGCATCCAAACTAAACGCGGCAGCCTAGAGCAGTACACTAACGGCGACGGAGTGATAAACGACGACGTAAAGCCAAGCTGGCTGTAAAATTTCGCAAGATAAGCGCGCGGCAAAGCGCGGGCGTAAATTTTAAATTGCAAAGCGCGGCAGACGCCCTACGTGGCGGGCGTATCTGCTGCGACAGCGGCGATAGATGGTCGTATGATAAGTACATTAGCTGCGGCGGAAGTGAATTGGCTTGCAGTAGCGATAAGCGGCTGTGTGAGCAAACAAAAATCTAAATTTGAAGGATAGAAAATGAAAAAGGTAGCAATCCTGGAAATCGGGTAGCGCGCTAGTTGCGGAGGCACTAAAGCAGGGCTACGACGTAACGGGCTTCGCGCGAAACAAAGAATATAAAAACGGCGCTATCAAGCTCGTGCACAAGGACGTTTTCGAGCTTAGCAAAGCCGATTTGGCGGGCTTTGACGTCGTCATCAGCGCGATCGCTGCATGGACGCCGCAGACCTTCCCGCTTCACGCGAAAATGACGCAGCACATCGCGGAGCTGCTAAGCGGCACGCAGACGAGACTTTTCGTCATCGGCGGCGCGGGCGTGTTATACACAGACGCTTCGCGCAAGACGCGCCTGATGGATACTCCAAGCTTTCCGGCTGAGTATATGGGCGTAGCCGAGGCGACTGCGGCGAGCTACGAGGTGCTAAAAGCGAGCAAAGATTTGATCTGGACCTACGTGATCCCTGCCGCGGAATACGACGCAAACGCCGCTCGCATGGGCTCATACGTCCTAGGAAGCGACGAGCTGATCCTAAACGGCAAAGGCAAAAGTTACATCGGCTACGCAGACCTCGCGCTCGCCGTAATAGACGAGATCAGGGCGCAAAAATTTATCGGCAAGCCGTTCACGGCGGTCGGCGAATAATGGGTGTTGCTGCGCGTAAATTTTAAACCGCGCGGCACAGCAAAATTCTAACGTAAATTTTAAATCGTTTAGCGCGGTAAAATTCGAACGCAAATTTAAAATTTATCGGCAAAGCAAGCTCGGGCTTTAAATCAAAATTTAGCACCAGGACAGAGCCTATGTTTGAATTAAAATTTAGAGCTAGCTACGGCTTGAAATTAAAATTTAGCGGCGGAGCCGAACTCAAGCTAAAATTTAAAATTTAATGGAGACGGTAGCGGCTACCGCGGTACTAATGACGGCTGCGATTGCGTTTGCTATAACATCGGTAGCGATTGTATTCGAATAATAGCGGCGGTGGCGATAGCAGCGATTGTATTCGCGACAACGGCAGCAGTGGCAATGAGCAGCGGTAGCGGCTGCAATGGTGGTAGGCGACAGCGGCGCGGGCGGCATTAGTAGCAGCCGTATCGCAGCGGGCGGCAGCGAGAATATAATGAACGGCGCCGCGGCGACTGCAATAACAGCCGTAAAGATAATGAGCGATGGTAGCGTAGCGGCAAGCAGCAATAGCGATCTGCTGTAAATATAATGAATGGTAGCAGTGACAGCGACAATGTCGGCAAAAATAATGTAGCAGCGAAGTAGTAGCGACGTGCAGCTGGTATGGTCGCACTATCGATATAGGCGACGCGCGACTTGCTATGTCGCGGATGAAATTTAGGCGCGATTAAAATTAATATCTAAATTTTAAAAAGATCGCTTAGCGGATGGAATTTTGTAACGATTAAATTTAATATCCGAATATTAGGAAATCATTTAGCGGGTAAAATTTAGACACGATTAAATTTAAGATCAGAATTTTAGGAAAATCGCTTGGTGGATTAAATTTTAGCGCGATCTGAAATTTAGCGGCCGAGTTTAAGGAAAATTTCGCTTAAATTCTAAAACTCAGATCCAAATCAAGGAGCGAAATGCAAGTAGGTATCAAATTTTCACTCGCCGTTCACATCATGCTTTGCGTCGCGTATTTTCGCGAGGAGAAGGTTACGGGCGATTTCGTCGCCGCAAGCTCGGGGATAAACCCCGCCATCGCGCGCAAGCTGATCTCGCAGCTAAGAAATGCAGCCTTGGTGCTCACGACTGCGGGTGTGGGCGGCATCACGCTGGCTCGCGACGCGCGGTTCATCACGCTTTTAGACATTTATGAAGCGGTGAGCGAGGAGGACGCGATGTTTCGCCTGCACAAAGGCTCGCCTAGCGCCTGCCCCGTGGGCGGCAAGATCGAGGCGGTACTCGCGCCGCGATTTGCTCGCATTCAGAATGATTTTAAAAAATCCCTATCCGGCGTGAGCTTGGCGGATCTGCTGGGCGATCTAGGATAGAGCTATTAAAATTTTAAATACGCATTTATCTTCTAAACTTGCTAAAATTTCAAGGCTTGCGGGCTAAATTTATATAAAAGTTTACCCGCCCGCCACGTAAAATTTCGATTTAATTTGATTTGAGATATAATCCTCCTAATTAATTCTAGGGGGAAATTTTGAAATATCTAAAAGCCATATTGCAATTCATCGCAGTTTTTGCTTGCCTTATTTTGTATCTATTCATAAGCGGAAGAGTAGGACTTCATAAATCTCAATCTCACTACACTATTACGATAGACTCCGATGCTACTAAAGAAGCGGGACTTGACAAGTATGTAAGCGAAGCGGAGATGCAAAGTTTTGCATTTAGACATTGGGATATAGATTACAATTCAAACCCGAAAAACGTATTTAAAGAACCCGCCATAGACGTAGAGCTAAAAAGGCTTTTAAAAAGCAAGCAAACTGATGAAATTTTAAAATTTATGAAAGATAACAATCTAACCGTCGATCATACTATGCACGGAGGGGTAACACCCGTGATGTATTCTAGCTTTTGGGACGATACAAATACCACTCAAGAGCTTATAAAGCTAGGTGCGGATATACATAAAAAAGACGAATACAAGCTATCCGCTATGGCTTATGCGATAGAAAATAATGCTACTAAATCGGTAAGACTGCTTTTAGACAACGGGGTTAAATTTGAAGAGGCGGAAGTCGTTAGAAACAGACTGCTTCCGCCGAATTATAACCATATAAAATCTTTGCAAATAAGTGACGATGGAAATTTTACGTTGATTTATGATACCGACTACCCTATGATTAGTATAGGAGAGCCGAATTATTTCTTTTCATATCTTACGAATACGAATATGTATGAGATAGCAAAGATGGCATTAGAAAGCGGCTACAAGCCATATATTTGGAAATTTCAAAACTCTACGGTGGGTCTAAGGTACGGAAACGATATTAAAAAGGTCGTGCCTGAGGGAATATTAAATGATAAAGCGGAACCGACGGATGGATTTGATATTACCGAATATGATTTTTCATTATATGATACATTTCCAGGCACTCCAAATTACGAACCGATTTTAAAGCTGCTTATGCAGTATAACGTAGGCGGACAACCGAGCCCGGAATTCCTAAAACGAAAATATGATGATTGCCACAGACGCTATATATAATTTATGTAGCTATTCTGAAATAAACTACGATGCAACTTATTATATACCTAAAAGTGAAATTTCGCTTATAACGACGGTATATCGCAAATATTGCAAAGATAGAAATTCTACATTTAAAGATGTTTATGAATATACGAAATTTGCAAGCGAGCTAAATGAAATGGAAGCGGTATCCATCCATATGTATACTATAGATAAAAATGGTCGTAAGCTTAATCAGCCGTATAAAGATAATTTAAAAAAGCTAGATAAATATATAGATGAGATTTCATCCGATGAGATAAAAAATGCAAGAAAAGAATGTCATCAAAACTAAATATTAAGGAGAATGAAATGACAGAAGAAGAGTTAAACTAACACGCTCAAAATTAGCTTTTTGATATAAAGTCAACCCACAAGCTCGGGCTTAAATTTAAACTAGCCCGAGCCAAAACTACAATTTTATCTTCCTAACTTCTAGCTCGCCGCCAAAAAAGTTCGCGTAGTAAAGCAGGTCTTTTTCGACCTCAAGCCCCGCTAGATAGCGCAGAGCGAGGTTTGCCTCAAAGCTCGCCGCAAACATCACGATCGCAGCCGTTATGCCCGCAGGCGTCGCGTTTAGGCTCGGGAAAAATTTAAAATCCGCATTCTGCACGAAGCAGACTTGGCACTGCCAGCTGTCTACCGACGCAAACACCCACGGCACGCCTATTTGCTTAGCAAACGCATCGATCTGCGCGCGC
>CAJPSJ010000066.1 GCA_905373295.1 uncultured Campylobacter sp.
CCGACGACGCTTTAAGTGGTGCAGGCTGCGCCTGGGTTAAATTTTACCAAGTAGATGAATACAAAACTGTGATTCTTGCGATATAAAAATTTAACGCGAACTGCAAGGCTCGCCCTTTGAGCGTGCCAGGGGTTAGGGGATTTTAAGGAGAAGGAGAGCGCCTCGCAAAACGAGCGTAGCGACGCAAGGTTGGCCCGGCGGCGTTTCTTGCGAGCGCAGCGAAGCAGAACTAGTAGCGCCCCTTTCCCCTTAAGAGAAAACGCCGCCACAACCTAAATTCTAGAGGTAGAATTTTATATAGCAAAATTCCAAAGATAGAATTTTAAATTTATATTGCGAATTTTACGAGCCGCGAATTTAAAAGCAAAGCTCTAAATTTCAACGTCCATATCCACGGGCTCGATCTGCAAGCCGCGCAGATCCGCAAGATGCTGCACCGCAGCGTCCGTCTCGGTGTTTTTTGGAAGGACGATGTGAAAGCCTCGATCAAACGCCAAGAAAAAATTCTCCCCGCCCGCAGCGATGCGATTTAGCGAGCGCGCGGCAAATTTCTCGCTTGCGCGCGGCTCACCCTTTGAAAACGAGATCGTCTCGCCGTCCGCGACGAAGCTCATCTCCGTGCTCGAGTCTTGCGCGAGCTTAGCGGCAGTCAGATGTTTTCTTAGCATGCGGCGGTAAAATTTCGGATAAAAAATAAGCCATGCTGCGCCCAAAATAACCGACGCCACACTCGCAATCGGCGCCGTTTTTAAAAGCCCGTCGATGATGATGCCCATGAGCAAAAACTCAAACGGTATGGCGTAGGTGCTGACTAGGCGCTGCTTGCGCGCCTTTTTGCTGTAAAGCAGCATAAATTTATTGAGGTTATCGACGTCGCGATTTGTGATTTGCACTTTCATATTTTTCCTTTAATTTTTGCGTAATTGTAGCGAAGCCGCCTTAAATTTGCGTCCGTTAACTTCCGTGGGATAAAATCCCGTTTTTAAAGGAGATAGCTTGAAATCTTTACTAAAAATCAACGGATTTTTACCGTTTTTGGCGATTATGTTTATCAACGCAAGCGTCGATCTGGGCCATAAGATCACGATTCAAAACGTCCTTGTTAAAAGCGCCGATTCCGGCGCTCTCATCGCCCTTACCTCGCTTGTAAATTTGCTGATTTTGCTGCCTTACGTATTTCTTTTTAGCGCCAGCGGCTATCTCAACGATAAATTCTCGCGCACCCGCATCACGCGGATCTGCGCAAAACTCGGCGTCGCGCTTACCGCGCTCATTACGCTAGGTTATCTGTGCGGGTGGTTTTATTTCGCGTTTTTTATGACGATCCTGCTTGCGGCGCAAAGCGCAATCTACTCGCCCGCCAAATACGGTCTGATTAAAAAGATCGTCGGCGCGAAAAATTTAGGCGCGGCAAACGGCCTCGTACAGGCTCTTACCATCATCGCGATTCTACTTTCATCGCTTGCGTTTTCGGTGATTTTCGAGCTATTTGCAGCCCACAGCAGCGACGCGGGCGAGCTGATGAGCTCGGTTTGGTTCATCGGCGTGCTTTTGGTCGCGGGCTCTGCGCTTGAAACATACTATTCGTATAAAATTCCATTCTTCGACGCCGCGCAGCCGCAGGCGGAATTTGACACGAAAGAATATCTCCGCCTGCGCTACTTGAAGCAAAATTTAAAATTTGTAATCAAAGATAAAAATGTCCTGCTCTGCACGCTGGGACTTGCGATGTTTTGGGCGGTCTCGCAGCTCGTGATCGCGACCTTTCCCGCTCACTACAAGAGCCTTAGCGGCAGCGACAACGTAATGGTGATCCAGGTGATCTTAGCTCTTAGTGCGATCGGAATCGCGTTAGGCTCGATCTTTGCGGGCAGCTACTGCAAAAAACATATCGAGCTCGGCATCGTGCCGTTCGGCGCATTCGGGCTTGCGCTCGCGCTAATGGTGCTAGCCAACGCGCACTCGGTATTTTGGCTCGGTACGGCGTCGTTTTTCTTCGGATTTAGCGGCGGAATTTTCATCGTGCCGCTCAACGCCGTCATTCAGTTTTTCACCGCTGATGAGCGCATGGGGCGGGTACTCGCGGGCTCAAATTTCATCCAAAATATCTTTATGGTGCTATTTTTGCTCATCGCCATCATCTTGGTGCATTTTGCGGTCGCCAGCGGCGAAATTTTCGTCATGGCGGCGCTGTGCGTACTTATCTGCGGGATCTTCGGCGCGAAACATCTGCCACAGCTTTTCGTTAGAATTTTACTCATTCCGTTTATGAAATTTGGCTATCAAGTCCACGTAGACGGCATCGAAAACATCCCGCAAAAAGGCGGCGTGCTGCTTTTAGGCAACCACATTAGCTGGATCGATTGGGCGGTGGTACAGCTTGCCTGCCCACGCGGGGTGCGCTTCGTGATGCACCGCAGCTACTACGATCTGTGGTATTTGAAGTGGTTTTTTAAAATTTTCCGCGTCATTCCGATCGGAGCGGGCGTTAGCAAAAGCGCGATCGAAAGCATCCGCGAGGCGCTGAATGCAGGCGAAGTGGTCGGGCTCTTCCCCGAGGGTCACATCAGCTACAACGGCCGCATAGACGAGTTTCAGGGCGGATTTGAGCTCGCCGCGCACGATACGAACTCCGTAATCGTGCCTTTTTATATCAGAGGGCTTTGGGGATCGACGTTTTCGCGCGCCAGCGAGCATTATAAAAGAACGATTTCGCAAAGCGGCAAAAACGCACTTCGCGTAAGCTTCGGCGCGCCGATCGAGGCAAATTCCAAGGCGCACGAAGTAAAACGCGCGGTAACGGAGCTGTCGTTTTTCAGCTGGGGCAAATATCTCGCAAGCCTAAAGCCGCTTGCCTACAACTGGCTAAATCAAGCCAAGAGATCGCCTTTTAAGCGTGTAGCAGTCGATAGCACTGGAGTGAGCTTCACAAATTTAGCGATGATGAGCGCCGTTTTGATACTTCGCAAAAGACTAAAAAGCCGCATTAGCAGCGAGGAAAACGTCGGTATCATTTTGCCTAGCTCGGTCATCGCAAGCGCCGTAAATTTAACGCTTTTTGCGATGGGCAAAACGAGCGTAAATTTAAACTACACGCTAAGCGAAGAGAACTTAATCTACTGCGCGGATAAAGCAAATATCCGCACGATCATTAGCTCGCGCAAATTCGTAGAAAAGCTCAAATCAAAGGGCTTTGAGCTGGAGAGTTCGATCGGCGATCGGCTCGTGTATCTTGAGGATCTAAGCGAGGGCACCTCTAAAAACGAGCGCATAGCCTGCGCGCTAAAATCGCTGCTGATGCCGAAAATTTTATTTCGCGCACTGTATTTTAAGCCGCACGCGATAGATGACGTAGCTACGATTTTATTTAGCAGCGGCAGCGAGGGAAAGCCCAAAGGCGTGGTTCTGACACATAAAAATATAATGGCGAACGTCCGTCAAATTTCAGAGCTCATAAACGCCACCGAGCACGACGCGATTTTAGCGTCGCTGCCGATCTTTCACTGCTTCGGGCTTACCGTAACGACGCTATTTCCGCTAAACGATGGAATTTTAAGCATCCACGTGCCCGATCCTACGGACGCCTTTAGCGTCGGCAAGATGAGCGCGAAATACGGCGCTACGATAATGTTCGGCACTTCGACGTTTTTTAGGCTCTACACCAAAAATAAAAGGCTCAATCCGCTTATGCTAGCAAGCATCCGCCTGGCGATTGCGGGCGCGGAGAAGCTAAACGAAAACGTCCGAAAGGAATTTAAGATAAAATTCGGCATCGAAATTTACGAGGGCTACGGCACGACCGAGACCGCGCCGGTGGTGAGCGTAAATACGCCAAATGTCCTCGAACCTGATTTTTTCAAAGAGCTTCACTTCAACCGCGAAAAGAGCGTCGGCTTGCCGCTTGCGGGCACGGTCATAAAGATCACCGATCCCGCCTCGCTGCAACCGCTATCAAACGGGCAGGAGGGGCTTATCTTAATCGGCGGACATCAGGTTATGAAGGAATACTACGATGAGCCGGCAAAAACCGCCGAAGCGATCGCGCAAATAAACGACGTGCGCTACTACAAAAGCGGCGACATCGGCTATATCGACGATGACGGGTTTTTATTTATCACCGACCGCCTTTCGCGCTTCGCCAAAATCGGCGGCGAGATGATTAGCCTCGGCGCGGTAGAAAGCGCCGTGGGCGAAATTTTAGGCGAGAGCGCGATCTATTCGTGCGTGAATCTAAAAGACGAGAAAAAGGGCGAAAAGATCGCTCTTCTTTACGTGGGCGAGACGAGCGAGGATGAAATTTCGCGCCGTCTGAAGGACTCCGCGCTGGCGCCGATAATGCAGCCAAGCGTCGTGAAAAAGGTCGAGCAAATCCCGGTGCTGGGCAGCGGCAAGGTAAATCTCAAAGCGGTAAAGGATCTGGCGATAGAGCTAGGGCTGTAAATCTCAAGCTTTTAAATTTGCGCCCTAGATTTTAAATTTACGCCTCGTAGCGCTATTCGCGCGGGATAATACAAAGAGGACAAAGCCTCTAAATTTTAAATTTATGCCTTGTCGCGCCGCATAGTTTTGCGGTTTTTCGCTCCTAGCGGCGGGCGATCTCGCGGGTTATGCTGCGGTTTATTTAAAGAACGGCGGCTGCACGCGGCTGCGGCGACAAATATGCTAAATTTTGCAGAGGTGAGCTGCTGCTGATCCTACGATTTTTCGCGGTCGCAGCGCCAAATATGGCTAAATTTTGCTAGCAAACGGCAGCCGCTCGCTGCGCGGATAGATAAAATTTCTGCATCAGGCGCCCGGCGAAATTTCACGGCGGAGCTGTGGGAATAATTTTAACCGCGTGCGTGCGGAAAGAAATTTCAATGGCGTACGGCGAGAAATTTTAGCGACGTCGCCCCTCGCTTCGCCGCTTATAAAATTTGCAAATTTTATTTTCGAGCGTTCGCCGATGAGGCTTATAAACCGCGACGCGAACTCCCAGCTTCGTCCTTCCGTCATAACGGCGGCTTAAATTTTATCTACTCGCGCTAAGTGCGCCTTCAAGTCGGCCTCTGTATTTACATGAGCGCAAAGTATCGCGCACCTAAATTTGAAAGATAAATTTCATTCGCGCAGGTATAAAATTTGAAAATTTCAAAGCCGTTTAAATTTAACCGAAGTCGGCAGAGCTTAAATTTTAAAAAGGTCTAAGCTTTAAGGATTTTAAAAAAGATGAAAGAGCCGCGAAGCGCACGCTCCGCAGCAAATTTAAAGGAGGACTATTTAAAAGATGGAGCGATCTGTGCTACCCACGCCTCGATGCGGCTCTCGGTGAGGTCGCTTTGATTGTCATTGTCTAGCGCAAGGCCAACGAATTTACCATCCACTACGGCCTTGCTCTCGTCAAATTCATATCCGTCGGTAGGCACTGCGCCTACGATATTTGCACCCGCTTTTTTGAAGTTATCGTATAGCTCGCGCATTGCGTTGCAGTAGGCGTCGCTGTAGCTTGAGCTATCGCCCATGCCGAAAATCGCGACGGTCTTGCCCGCGACATCAAGGGCTGAGAAATCAAAGCCCGCCCAGTCGTCCTGCAGCTCGCCGTCGTTCCACGTGGAGCTGCCGATGATGAGCGCAGTGTATTTATTTAGATCTGCAGGCGCGATGTCCGCGACGTTTTTAAGCTCGTTTTCTATGCCTAGCTTTTCGGAGATTAGCTTTGCGGCGTCCTCGGTATTGCCCATCGAGCTTCCAAAAATAATTCCAACCATTTGGTATCCTTTTAATAAATTTTGTCGGTAAGCTTGTATGGTACTAATTTCATAATGAAATTTCCCTTAAAGAATTCGCTTTTTATCTCGATATGACGTGTGAAATTCTCGTTTTTAGGATAGACAAGATACACGGCGTCGATGTTTGCTCCGCGGCAAAGCTCTAGCACTTTTTTTATATCATTATCATAAAGCATAGGATTTGAAACGAGCATCGATCTGAAATTTGCTATCACTCCGAGCGAAAATCCGCTTTTTCGCACGATGATGAGCTCGTTTTTAAGCTCGATTTCTGCGCCTGCATTTCGCAGCGCGATCTTTGAAAATACAAAATCGCTAAACGCCTCGCCGACATTTAGCAGTACGCCGCTACGCAAGCTCGCGATCGCACGGCTTAGCTTATAAGCGGGTTTGGCGGCAAATACGGGCAGCGACCTACCGCGCAGATAAGAAAAGATTATCGCATTATCCGCCGCGCAGAATTTCACGGCGGGCTTGAAGCGGTAAATTTTGCGAGCACCGCGCCTAAGCTCGGAAGCGATAAAATTTAAAAACGCAGCGCGAAACTGCGAAGCGCCCTTTAAATTTGCGGGCGGAATTCTATAATCCGCATTAACGTTAAAATTATATAGAGCTAGCATCGCCCGCGCTCGCGAAGCCGCATTATAATCCCGCAGCGCCTCTGGCACAATCTCGCGCCCGTTCGCATCAAAGCCAAAAATCTCGCCGCTAAAGAATTGCTTATTAAAAACTTCGGCATTTAAAATTTCATCATCAATAAGCTCATTATTGCGCCGCAGATCCGCTTTTTGGCGTTTTTCGCGTGCTGCGATACCTCGTTTTGACGCGGTAGTATCTTGTAATAAAGCCGATTTCTCGTCCGAACGCTTAGCGCAGAAAAAATTCTTTTGCGCAGAGCCATTGTCGTAAAAAGCCTTTGCTGTCAAATTCCTATTTGCGCCGCCCTTTTGCGCACTCTTTACAGCATGCGGCTTAGAGGCATTATGATTAAGCGCGCCCGATTTACCGCTTGAAAACTTTTTAGATTTGCCGTTAAATTTCTTGCTTTCGACATGCGCAAGGCAAGTAGCGTTAAATTTGCTAGAATTTAAAAAATCCTTGGAATTTAGCTCGCCTGTTTCATCGTCGTAAGCATTTGATTGCGGCGTAGTGCGCGATTTTTTAACCGCTTGCTTGGGCTTGCCGGCATTATTTAAATTCCTTGGAATTTTAATCATCTTCGCAAGGTCTGCAACCAAATTCTTGATTTAAATTGAAAACCTTACAGTATTCGCAAAATACGCAGCTAACGCTTCGTTTAGCACATACTAGCGGGATTTTGCGCTTTTTTACTTCGCCTTTGATTTTTTTCATCGTGTTGTGGTTTAAAAAGCTCGTAAGCATCACGACACACTCCGTATCCTGCGGGATCGGCTTACGATTTACGCGATTTTCGTTTCGTGCGTCCCAGTGCTCGATGTTACTCGCGCCAAGGTCCTTTAAAACCGCCTTAATGGGTGTAATCTCATCTGCTCCTATAACTAAAACGTTCATTTCATCCCCTTTTATGATTGATAGTCGTTATTATAACAGAGAAAGATTAAATTTAACTGATAATGTATATAAAAATTTTAAATTATAAGCCGGAATTTTACCGGCTCATATTTGATATTTACTCGCTTAAAGCTAGACTTACTGCCGCATCGATGTGGATCTGCGTAGTATCGAATAGCCGCACGGCGGTATCTGCTTGCGATACGAGCAGCCCGATCTCCGTGCAGCCCAGTATCACGCCCTGTGCACTGCAAGCTCTAAGCCCTTCAATAATCCGTAAAAATTTCTCTTTGGAGTGCGGTAAAATTTTACCAAAGCAAAGCTCATTAAAAATTACTTCGTTTACCGCTTCCATTTCGTCCGCATTCGGCACGAGTACCTCTACGCCGTCATCTATCAAGCGCTGTTTGTAAAAATCCTGCGTCATCGTGTAGATCGTGCCGAGCAGCCCTACTTTTTGCACGCCATGCTTTCGCAGCTCATCTAGCGTGGCGTCCGCGATATGCACGAAAGGCACGGAGATAGCGGCATTTATCGCCTCGTAGCACTTATGCATCGTATTGGTGCAAAGAAAAATATAATCCGCGCCGCCGCTTTGCAAAATCCGCGCGTGATGAGCTAAAATTTCACCTGCCCTGCCCCACTCATTATCTCTTTGGCACCGCTCGATCTCGTCAAAATTTAGACTACTTAGCAGAATTTCACCGCTACTTAGCCCGCCTAGACGCTCGTTAATTTTGCGATTGATCCCATCATAATAGGTAATCGTAGATTCGTAACTCATGCCGCCGATTAGTCCGATTTTTTTCATAAATTTCTCTTTTAAAATTTATACGGAATTTTATGCAATCCCGCTAAATTTAATAAAATTCCGGATTGCAAAATTCGCAGAGCCGGAATTTCAACAAATAGCCGCAAAGCTTAAGCATTCTCGCTCGCGGCACCCGCAGAGGCAACCTCATCGCCGAAATCGGCATTCGCAAGCCGTTTGAGCTGGCGGTAGCGTCTCATCGCGTCGGCTTTGTTTGCTTCATAAAGCTTGCCCGCGTGCTCAGGATCGATCTTTTTGAGCGCGTTGTAGCGCACTTCGTTTAGCAAAAATTCCTCATAAAGGCTCCAGTCCGGCTCTTTGGATGAAATTTTAAGCGGATTTTTGCCCTCCGCCGCGAGCCGCGGATCGAAGGTGTAGGTCGGCCAATAGCCGCATTTGCTCGCAAGTTCGGCCTGATCGCCCGAGCTGCCCATGCCGCCTTTGATACCGTGCGCGATACACGGCGAATACGCGATGATAAGGCTAGGTCCCGGGTAGGCCTCCGCCGCCATGATCGCCTTTAGCGTCGCGGCTTGGTTCGCGTTGGAATTTACCTGCGCGACGAAGATGTTGCCGTAGGTCATCGCGATTTGGCCTAGGTCTTTTTTCTGCACCGCCTTGCCGCCTGCGGTAAACTGCGCGATCGAGCCGCGACGGCTAGCCTTGGAGCTCTGCCCGCCCGTGTTTGAGTAAACCTCCGTATCTAGCACTAGCACGTTTACGTCCTCGCCGGTAGCCAGCACGTGATCGAGCCCGCCGTATCCGATGTCGTAGGCCCAGCCGTCGCCGCCGATGATCCATTGCGATTTTTTGTTTAGATACTGCTTCAGTTCTAAAATTTCACGAACCCCGGGCGCGTCCAAATTTTGTTCTAGCAGCGGCACCAGCCTATCTCTGATCTGAGCGGATTTTAGCGTATCGTTTCTGTTTTCGATCCAGTCGTGATAAAGCGCCTTTAGCGCGTTTGGTACGCTTGAGAGCGAGCCTAGCATAAGATCCTCGATCTTATGGCGCAGCGTCTCGCTTGCGATCTTCATTCCCAGCCCAAACTCGGCGTTGTCCTCAAAAAGCGAGTTCGCCCACGCGACGCCGCGGCCGTTCTCATCCTTGCGGTACGGCATCGAAGGCGCCGATCCGCCGTAGATCGAGCTACAGCCCGTGGCGTTGGCTACGATCATATGATCGCCGAAGAGTCGCGTTATCAGCGTGATATACGGCGTCTCGCCGCACCCCGGACACGCGCCGTGAAATTCAAAATACGGGCGCGCAAATCCCACGCCCTTGACGCTTGATCTGTCCATCAAATCGTCTTTGTATCTTACGTGCTCGAATAAAAAGTCTGCGCTTTCTTGCTCGCCCTTTGCGAGTTCTTCTTCAAGCGGCA
>CAJPSJ010000067.1 GCA_905373295.1 uncultured Campylobacter sp.
CGCCGCGATATGAATACGCTAGAGACTTTAGTCGCGGATCAGGGATACGCCTATGTGCGCATCGTGCCTAAGACTAAGCAGGACAAAGAAGCTCGCACGGTCGCTATCACGTATCAAGTCATCCCTGAGGATAAAGTCTATATTAGAAACGTAACGATCTCGGGTAACGATAAGACCGAGGATAAGGTCATTCGCCGCGAGATGTATCTGACCGAGGGAAATTTATATAGCAAAACCGACTACAACGATTCGTTAAATTCTTTAAAACGCACGGGGTATTTCGATGAGGTGGAGATTAAAGAAAACCGCGTTTCTAACGATCAGATCGATCTTGAAGTCGCAGTTAAAGAAGCTCCTACGGGCTCTATCACGGGTGGTATTGGATATGGCAGCGAGGACGGAATTTTACTTAGCGGTGGTATCAGCGATCGTAATGTATTTGGCACCGGTCTTCACGGCGCATTCTCGGTCGAAAAGAGCGACGATCAGCTAAGCGGACGCTTGAGCTTAACCAATCCTAGAGTATTTGATTCTGAGTATAGCTTGGGCGGATCGATCTTTGCCAACGACTATGACTGGGACGATTACGATGAGAAATCTTACGGATTTTCAATCACGGGCGGTCGCAAGATCGGGCGCAATACCGATGTAAGCCTTACATATTATCTAGAAAAAAGCGAGATTAAGGGCTTAAACGAATATTACGCCAAAGCGGGCTATCTGGATGGCAAGAATTTAAAAAGCTCGATTATCCCGTCTATCACATACAACAGCACCGATGATTATTACTTGCCAAGAAGCGGTATGATCGCAAGTGCTAGTTTAGAATACGCGGGTCTTGGCGGCGATATGGACTACACCAAGGCGCGAGGATCGTTTAACTACTACTTTGGCTTGCGAGATTATATCGATCACGACATTATCTTTAGATACAAAGCTGCAACGGGCTATATGTGGGAAGGTAATAAAAAGATCCCGATCAACGAAAAGCTATTCCTAGGCGGAATGAAAAGCATTAGAGGCTACGAAGGTCGCAGTATCCCGAAAAAAGAGATTTGCTTAAATGCAAATAATTGCCGCTATATCGAAACAGGCGGCATGCAGAGCTTCAATAACTCCTTTGAGCTAAGCTTTCCGGTGGTCGATAGGCTTAAAATGCGCTTTGTAACGTTTTTTGACTACGGAATGATCGGCGATCATGACTGGAATGAAGAGGAGCGCTACAGCACGGGTGCTGGTATCGAGTGGATGACGCCGATGGGGCCTTTGCAGTTATACTTCGTCAAGCCGCTTAATAAAAAACCGCACGACGACACAAATAGCTTCGAATTTAGTATCGGCGCTAGATTTAATTAAGCGCGACGACTTGCGAACGCTGTGGCGTGCGTAGAATTTCTACCGCACGCCTTAAAATTTAGTAACGCTGCAATTTTGACTTTTCTTGTCGCGCTAATTTGCAACCGAATTATTGTAGGCGGGTTGAGCTAAATTTCAATTGGAATTCCGCTCGGCTTAGGATGAAATTTAAACGCATAGCTTACTTGGGACTTTTTAAAGTTTTAGTTATCAAGATAGTTTAAAATTCCATTCGTATGGCAAAATTTTAAGTACAAGAGTTCTAAAAAAATCAATGCAAGCAATTAGCATAATTTAAAGAAATTCTAATATTGAAATTTTAAAGATTACGATCTAGACGATAAACGCCGCTTTGTTGTGCGCGGAATTTCACTGAATAGGATCTAGCGCGCCACTGAATTTTAAAGCTCATAAATTTTGAGATTCTAAAATTGCTAGAATTTAAAATCTGAAATTCGCCTCGTAAATCGCTAAACATTTGCGTTAAATTTTACCTCGCTTTACCGATAATTTAAGTTAAGCTTGTAAAATCGCGCTCTAAAATCATATCAAAGGCTCTTTTATGCGTAGAAATGGCAATGGAACGAAGCTTAAAATTTTAATATTTCTTATTATAATATGCGCTTTGGTTTATGGAATCTTTAGAATTTTTACCTCGCCTAAATTTGAAAAAAATCCTCCGCAAATTGCGCTGGAAAATGAAATTTATTGGAATTTAACCTCGCCTTTAAAGATTAAAATTTCAGACGATACCGGCATTAAGCTCGTTCGCGTTAACTTAAATGACGGAGCCAGCACGATACCGCTACTAAATGAGGAGCTGAACGTTCCGCAAACGACGCTAGAGCTTGCCGTGCAATTTCCTAAAAATTTGATGCTTAATAAAGATAAAAACTACAAGCTTGAGGTTTTTGCAAACGACATTAGCTCGTGGAATTTTGCGCAAGGAAATAAGAGCGTAAAAACGGCAAATATAATAATAGATGACAAAAAGCCCGTCATAAATATCATCAATCAATCCTATAAAATCACCAAAGGCGGTAGCGCCGTGGTTGTATTTTCGGCAAAAGACGAGCGCCTAAGCGAAGTTTATGTCAAAACTAATTATGGCAAAATTTTTAAAGCGATTCCTTTCGTAAAAGAGGGCTATTACGCGTCTCTCGTAGCGTGGCCTGCGAATTTAGAGGAATTTCGCGCAGAAGCGGTCGCCACCGATCGTGCAGGCAACGAAAGCATTTCGCAGATCAAATACTTTTATCAAGACAAAAAATATAAAGTCTCTACTATCAAGCTAAATCCGGGTTTTATTAACGGCAAAGTAAGCGATCTGGCTAGCCAATATGCGCAGAATTTTAACTCGATGAGCGATTTGGAGAAATTTAAATTCGTAAACGAAACTCTGCGTAAGAAAAACGGAGATGATCTGCACGCTGCTACTAGCGCGGTGCACGAGGATAGAATAAATGGATTTGAGCTAAAGCCTTTTTATCCGCTTGCTAAAGGCGCAGCGGTAGCAAGCTTTGCCGATCATCGGATATTTTTTATGAACGACGAACAAGTAAGCGAGTCATGGCATATGGGACTCGATCTAGCAAGCGTCGCAAACGCCGATATCAAAGAAAGCAACTACGGCAAGGTAGTTTTTGCGCAGGAAAACGGAATTTTCGGATTAAATTTAGGAATTTACTACGGCTTTGGATTATACGGCATATACGGACACTGCTCGGCGACGCAGTTAAGTGTGGGCAGCGATGTAAAGCCGGGCGACATTCTAGCACAGACGGGCTCAAGCGGCTTTGCTTTCGGGGATCATCTGCATTTTGGCATCGTAGTTCAGGGTGTGGACGTAAGACCCGAGGAGTGGATGGATCCTAAGTGGATGAAAGATAACATTACCGACGTCTTAGAATCGTCCAAAAAAGTAATAGAAAAAGGTAAGTAAATTTTAAAATTTTCGATATAATGCGCGGGTTAATGAAAACGAGGATAGAAATGAGACAGACAACGATAGCTAAGAAAGTCCATAACGTCGGCATCGGGCTGCATAAAGGTGAGCCGATAAGGCTTACTTTGGAGCCTCTTGAAGCCGGCAGCGGAATCGTATTTTATAGAAGCGATCTTGGTATTAGTTTTAAAGCCGAGCCGAAAAACGTCATAAATACGCAAATGGCGACCGTCGTAGGCAACGAAAAGGGCTATATATCGACGATCGAGCATCTAATGAGCGCCATCAACGGCTACGGTATCGATAATATCCGCATCATCGTCGATGCTAACGAAATTCCGGTGATGGACGGCAGCTCCGCGAGCTTTTGTATGCTTTTGGACGAAGCTGGCGTAAAGGAGCTCGACGCAAATAAAAAAGCTCTCATCATCAAGCGAGCGGTGGAGGTTCGAGAGGGCGATAAGCTCGTACGGCTAAGTCCTAGCAAGAGCCCAAAATTTGACTATACGATTAAATTTAGCCATCCGCTCATAGGCACTCAGCACTATGTTTTTGAATTTAGCAAGAAATCCTACGTCAAAGAAATTTCGCGAGCGCGCACGTTTGGATTTTTGAAAGACGTGCAGGCGCTACGCTCCATAGGGCTGGCTCTAGGCGGCAGTTTAGAAAACGCCGTCGTAATCGATGAGAATAAAATTTTAAATCCAGAGGGTTTACGTTTTGAAAACGAGTTCGTCCGCCATAAAATTTTAGACGCAATCGGCGATCTTGCACTCGTAGGCGCTCCGATTTTGGGCGATTACACGGCGTTTGCGGGGAGTCATGATCTAAATCATAAATTAACTTTAGCGGTTTTAGCAGACGCTAAAAATTTCGAGCTCGCTGACCTTACCGCCGAGATCGCACGCGAATACCAAACAGTCTTCGCCTAAGGCCGAAAAATCAAAGAAGTTGAAATTTTAATTGCCGCTCTCAGCGCGCCATGCCTGATCGGCGTGTATGAAAACGGCGCTAAGATAGCGGAATTTGCAAGCGCCGAAGGCGAAAAAGCCGATAAATTTCTGATCTGTAAATTTAGCGAAATTCTAAAAACTTATAAAATCAAAGAGCTCATCTACGCAAACACTCCCGGCGGCTTCATGGGTATGAAGGTGAGCTACGTGATCTTGCGCACGCTTAGCATCGCTCTTGATGTGCCTCTGCGCGCGATCAGCGGCTTTGAGCTAAGCGGCTTCGGACCGATCAGAGCAAATAAAAACTTCAGCTACGTTTATGAATGCGGCGAAATTAGGATGAAAAAATGCGCCCCCGCCGCGCTATCTTTGCCGCAGGATTTATCGGTTTTAAATAAAAGCGATGATATACTTCCAAATTACATCATAGAAGCGGTTTAGGAGAGAGCTTGATTATAAGAATTCCTGCGACGAGCGCAAATTTAGGCCCCGGTTTCGACGCGCTCGGCCTTAGCCTAGGGCTATTTAACGAAGTAGAGATTACCGAGCAGAAGTTTTTTTGCGTATCGCTTAGCGGCGAGGGCAGCGATAGGGCGTGGCTTAAGAAGGGCAACGCTTTTTTGAATATTTTCAATGAAATTTACAAAAAACTAAGCGGCGGGCAAGAGTTAAATTTTAAATTCGCCTTTCACAACAACATCCCGTTTTCGCGCGGGCTGGGCAGCAGCTCAGCCGTGATCGTAGGCGCTATCGCAAGCGCTTATAAAATTTGCGGTTTTGAGATCGATCGCGCTAAAATTTTAAATACGGCGCTAGAATATGAAAACCACCCCGATAATATCGCGCCTGCAACGCTCGGCGGCTTTGTCAGCAGCGTCGTGGATGGCAAGACGGTTCGCACGCAAAAATGCGAAATTTCGCAAGATCTGCAAGCCGTCGTCGTTATCCCCGATACGCCGATGCCTACGAATGAATCTCGCGGCAAGCTGCCTAAGAGCTTTTCGATCAAAGATTGCGTTAGCAATCTCTCGCATGCGGCGTTTCTGACCGCTTGCTTTATGCGGCGCGACTACGACAGCTTGCGCTACGCCTGTATCGATAAGATGCACGAGCAGATGCGCATGGGCGTGCTTCCGCAGCTTTTTGGGGTGCGCGAGATCGCCTATGATAACGGTGCGCTTATGAGCTCGCTCTCCGGCAGCGGCTCAAGCTTTTTAAATTTAGCCTACAGAGCCGACGCCGCAAAGCTTAAAGCCTGCCTTAGCGAAAATTTTAAAAACTTCCGCGTCGAAGTTTTAGAGATCGACAACGGCGGCTTTAATATTGACTAAGAAAAATAAAGATATAATCGCATGAGCGAACCGATTAGGATGTGCGTTATTTGCAAGGGGCGCTTCGCCAAGCGCGAACTCCACGCCTTTTTGCAAAATTTTAAAAATATAAGCTCAAACAGACAATTTTATATTTGCGACGGTTGCATAAATCAAAAAGAGAAAATTTCAAAATATCTATCTAAATTTGCGTCTAGCGCAGATTTGGGACATATCAAGGAGAGGGTTTTAAATGGGTGTTCTGATTAAAGATATCGCGGACGAGCTTGGATACGCAAGCAAAGAGATAATCGAAAAAGCGCAGGAGATGGGTTTTAAAAAGGTAAAAACCGCGTCGAATAAAGTAAGCGAAGAGGAAGCTGCCGCTATTTACGATTATATTAAGAAGGGAATTTTGCCGGGGAAAAAGTCAAAGCCCGCAAAGAAAAGCTCCGAAAAGGCGCAAGAGGACGAGAATAAGCCCGCTAAAAAACAGAGCGAAACTAAAAAAACCGCTAAAAAAGAGAGCCCTAAAAAGGCGGAAAGCTTAAAAGCTTCCGAATCCAAAGAGCCCGCGCAGAACGCCAAAGAGCCTAGCGATGAAAAAGCTCGGGCGCAAGAGCCCGAGGCGAAAACCGAAAAAGCCCAAAATCAAAAAGAAGAAATTTCTTCCGCAGCGCAGGATAAAGAGGAGAAGCAAAACGCCGCCTCAAAGCCTGCTCCGGTGCAGATAAACAGCGGCGATAGCATAGCTAGCGAGAGCTTGCAAAAGCGCCGCGGCTTAGTCATCGTCAAAAAGAAAAAAGAAGTTCAAGCTCCGGCAGCACAAGATAGAGCTGAGCCTAGGCGCGAAAAGATGAGCGCGAGCTTGGAGGCGATCTTTTCAAACGCCGAACTAAATTTGAAAAAGAAAAAGATCGAAAAGAAAAAAGCTCCCGCTGCCAAAAAAGAGGATGCCCTTAAAATCGACATTATTCCCGATCATGAGATGGCCGATATCGTCATCGAGGACGAGGACGTCGTAGTAATGCCAGATTTCACCGTCAAACCGATCCAAACCGAAAACCGCACCAAAAACAAAAACCAGCCCAATATCTACAGAACGTCTCAGAGTCAGATGTTCGGCAGCGAGGGCGGCATAAGTCGCGGCGGTCGTAAAAAGCATAAAAAAGCCCCTCGCGAGCAGGGTAGCGAAATCGTAAGCTCTGTAAATATCCCAAAAGAGATCCGCGTCTATGAGTTTGCCGATAAGATCAAAAAGCAGCCTAGCGAGATCATCGGCAAACTATTTGCGCTAGGGATGATGACGACGAAAAACGACTTTTTGGACGAGGACGCGATAGAAATTTTAGCAAGCGAATTCGGTATCGAGGTAAATATCGTCGATGAGGCGCAGGAGTTTGACTACATCAAAGCTTACGAGGATAGCGAAGGCGAAGAAAATTTAATCGCCAGAGCGCCGGTTATTACCATTATGGGGCACGTCGATCACGGCAAAACGAGCCTGCTCGATTATATCCGAAACTCTCGCGTAGCAAGCGGCGAAGCGGGCGGCATCACGCAACACGTAGGCGCGTATATGGTCGAGAAAAACGGCAGAAAAATTACTTTCATCGACACTCCGGGCCATGAGGCCTTTACTTCGATGCGCGCGCGCGGAGCCGAGGTTACCGATATCGTAATCATCGTAGTGGCCGCAGACGACGGAGTCAAGCCTCAGACTAAGGAGGCCATAGCTCACGCCAAGGCGGCAAACGTGCCGATCATCATCGCGATAAATAAAATGGACAAACCCGCCGCAAATCCTGACCTAGTGAAAACAGGGCTTGCCGAGCTTGACATCATGCCTACCGAGTGGGGCGGCAGCTACGAGTTCGTGCCGATCTCCGCAAAGACGGGCGACGGAATCGAAAATTTATTAGAGATCGTGCTTTTGCAAGCCGATCTTTTGGAGCTCAAAGCCGATCCTAGCAAGCAGGTTAAGGCAACCATCATCGAAAGCTCCCTTCAAAAAGGCCGCGGCGCCGTTGCTACTGTCATCGTGCAAAACGGCACCCTGCACGTCGGAGACACCGTCGTAGCGGGTATCGCATACGGCAAGGTGCGCGCTCTTAGCGACGATAAGGGCAGGGCGCTAAAGCAAATTTTACCGGGCGAATGCGGCGTCATCATAGGCCTTAGCGAGGTTCCGGGCGCGGGCGAGACGCTGATCGGTGTTTCAAGCGATAAGGAAGCGCGCGAGTACGCGAGCAAAATTTACGAGCATCAGCGCCAAAAGGAGCTTAGCAAATCGACCAAGGTCACCATTGACGAGCTAAGCGCCAAGATCGCCGAAGGCTCGCTAAAGAGCCTTCCGGTGATTGTCAAGGCAGACGTTGCGGGCTCTCTAGAGGCTATCAAAGCAAGCCTTGAGAAGCTCCGCAACGACGAAGTCAAGGTCGACATCATCCACAGCGGCATCGGCGGTATCACGCAAAACGACATCGCCTTGGCAAGCGCTAGCGACAACTGCGTGATCTTGGGCTTCAACGTCCGTCCTACGGGCGAGATCAAAGAGCTTGCCAAGGAGCGCGGCGCGCAGATTAAGACCTACAACGTCATCTACAATCTCATCGACGATATTAAAGCGCTTTTGGGCGGTCTCATGAGCCCGATCATCAGCGAGGAGGCCTTGGGTCAAGCCGAGATCCGCCAGGTCATCAACGTGCCTAAGATCGGGCAGATCGCGGGCTGCATGGTTACCGACGGGCTCATCGCTCGCGGCGCGAAGATCCGCGTCATCAGAGAGGGCGTCATCGTTTTCGAGGGCAACGTCAGCTCGCTCAAGCGCTTCAAAGACGACGCCAAGGAAGTCGCCAAGGGCTTCGAGTGCGGCGTAGGCATCGAAGGCTACGACGATATGCGCGTGGGTGATTTTATCGAAAGCTACAAGCAAAAAGAGGAACAGGCTACGATCGATTAATGCTCGCGGAATTCTGCGTGAGCATCGGCTTCGTTTGCACGGCTTGCGGCTAAATTTTAAGCCTTGATCGCGCTTTGAAATTTTATGCTCGCAGAATTTGAGCGTAAAATTTCGCCTTTTAAATTTAATGGTATAACGCGCGAGCAAAGCTTTAAATTTTGTCTGTTTCTGCGCAAGGCTTTGTTGCGCAGCGCCAGTTTTGAAATTTTAATGTTTTAGATTTTTCTTGCAGCGCGGCTTTGCGATCAAATTTTAAATTTACGCCGTTTGCTGATCGCGGATTTTCCGCGCGACCTAAATTAAATTTAATCGCAAAGTTTAAATTTTAAAGCGGCAAAATTTAGATTTCGTGAGCATCGAAGCGCTTTTAAATTTAAGATAAATTTTGAAGCGGCGCAGCGTGGGAAAAACAGCAGCGCGGAGAATAGCGCGGCGCAGGTGGCGCAAAATAAAGCCGCAATGGCATGCGGTGTCATTGCGGCGCTGCCAAAAGACGGCAACGGATATCGTAAATAGCGGCGCAGTAAGCGAGCGTAGCGCAAAGAGGGTGCCGCCGCGCACCGTATTATTGCGCCGCCAAGACGGACAGCGCGGCGGTGATATAGCGCCCGTGGCGAGCAGAGC
>CAJPSJ010000068.1 GCA_905373295.1 uncultured Campylobacter sp.
TTTAGTGCTTGTAGAGATTCAACTTTAAAATTTTACGGACAGCGCTGCGAGCAAGGCATAAATTTTGATTTTAAAATTTTACGGCGCGGAATTTAGCGCGGAAGCAAAGCGCGAAGCTATGTTTGAGGAGACAAATTGGAATATGAGATCACGGGCGAGGTTCGAAATCTCCGCGTCCACGCTGTAAGAGGAAATAGTAAAATTTGGATATTTTTCGAGATAGACGGCGTGAAACTGCGCGGCGAGTTTAACGATATCCCCGTAGAGGAGGGCGAGCTTGCGCGCGCGTATTTCATCCGCGGAGGATATGCGGGTAGCTACGTGATCACTCGAGTTCAGGTGGTGCGCAAACCAAGCCCTTTGCGCCGCAAGCTGGGGATCGCGACCGCCGTGTGCACGCTTGGCTTCGGCGCGGCGCTGTGGATTGTAGGCTTTGGGATTTTAAACGTCGGCGGGAGGGGCTCTCTAATTAATTTTGTCTGTGTCGCTGCCGCAGGATTTGGGGTGCTAAAAGAGGGCGCGGGCAATCTGAGAGCGTGGCTAAATCAACGCACGTCCGAGTAGATCGCCGCCGCGGCGTAAATTTCATAAATTTAATCCGCCGAATAAAATTTACTCGCGCCGCCGTATCTTTGCGGTGTAAATTTTGCTAAAATTCGCTCCAGGCGCGAAATCCGCCACATAAATTTAGAAAAAGGTAAATTTTGAATATAAACGAAGCAATAGTTGCCACCGCGAAAAAGCAAAAAGAGTGCCGGCTAGCATTTATAAAGTATCTGTTTTTGGGAATTTTATTTATAATAGTGCTGCCCGTAGGCGGCGGATTTGCCGCATGGCATCTTTTTGAAAATCGCCTCGCACCGCTATTTTTCATCATTATCTATATTCCGTTTTTTCAAGCCGCGCTAATGGCTAACGCTAGCCGAGTGACCAGCGAGCTGGGGGATTACAAAGCGTTTTATAAAGACGTTTTCGTCCGCGCCGCTATTCGGAGCACAGATCCAAATTTTAACTACGATCCGAATGCCGGCATCAGCCGTAAAGAATTTCGCAAAATCGGCATCTATTCGCCGGATGAATTTCGCGCCGAAGATCAAATCAGCGGCATTTATAACGGCGTCAAATTTAACCTCAGCGAAGCGATCCGCATTCCAAACGGCGCGACGCTGGAAATCAGCGACTCGGCGGCGCTAAATTTACTATCCGCGATAGTTTTTGCATGGGAGGCGATGAAGGATATGCAGGCGTTCAGCGGCTCGGTTTTGGTCTGCGAGTTTTATAAGAAATTTAACGGGCAAACTATAGTCGCGAGCCGCACGCTAAACACCAGATTTTTAGGCGAAAAAGAGCAGATGGACGACGTGTTTTTTAGCAAAGAATTTAGGGTCTTTGCGGATGATAAAGTAGAGGCGAGGTATCTTTTGACGCCCGCGTTTATGGAGCGCCTGCGAGAGCTAAAGGAAAAATTCGCGGGGAAAATGGGGGGTGAGCGCGGCGTTTATGGACGATAAGCTTTATCTATTTTTAAACGGGGCGAAAAATAAGTTTGAAACAACGCTCTTTTCGCCGCCGCCGAGCTTAGAGGACGCCGCTGGGATCAAAAATGAAATTTCAGAGTTTTTATCTATCATAGACGAGTTAAATTTAAACCCGGATTTAAGCGGGGCGGCGATTTTGGCTGATTGAACATGCGCCGCTATTTATCGGTTAAAATTTACTTGCGCTGCAGCTAGGATCGCCGTTATTCTCTGCCGCCGACCGAGATCCGCTACGGCTTGGATCGCTCATTTTCGCTACCGACCGGGGCGCGCTTAAGTAGTTCCTGTTCGCGAGCGAATAATCTGCAAAATTTCTCCCAGTCGTATAGATAGACGAGCCTGTGCTCTTTGCCGCTTTCGTCTATGTATATGCCCTGCGTCGAGCCAAGACTCATCTTTTGCCAGTAGCCGAAAAACGGCAATGCCTCGATGTCCTCTTGCAGCATGCCTCGCATCATGCCGTTATCGTAAATTTTTAGATCGTAGTAGGTCCTTTTCATTTTAACCTTTCTAAATTTTACCGCGCCGAAATTTTATCGTAGTGGAATTCTTAAATTTGCATCGCGATAAAATTCCGTCTTTTAGAATTTTGCCCGCCGCGAAATTTACCGCGAATTCTGCCCCTTTAAATTTTGCGGCGTCAATCCTCGATAAAATTCTGTAGAATTTCGCCACAAGTAAAATTTAGCCCGCCAGCGCCTTTAGCTGCTCGGCGCTTAGCCCGTCAACCAAAATATAGCTCGCATCGATGAAGCGGTAGTTTTGCTTCGGCAGCCGCGCGATAAACTCGTCGTATTCCAGTTCGGCGATCGCATGGTAGTTACCTGCGTCGTTTTCGTCGCCCTCGATGCCTATGAGCGCGATCTGCCAGCGCGCTACGTCGCTATTTTTCAGCATCTCCGCGTTTTGCCACTCCACAAACGGCTTGTAGGGCAGGATAGTAGGCAGGTCTTGCGTGAGCGCGTATGAGCCCATTATCGTGCCGTCATCCCCATTTCGGTAAAACCTCTGGTGCGCGTCGTAGGCGTCTAGGTATTGCACCTCGGTTAGCCGCTTGCTAAACTCGGCAGCGGGGTTATACGAGGCTAAAATTTCATCCATCATCGCGCGGTTTATCGCAAAAGGCCTCTGCACTCCGTAGCAAAAATTTACCTCCGTATCGCCGCTTAAGTGTTGATCTATCGAATGTAGCCCCGCCGCTATATCGCGCTCGTAGTCGAATTGCTCTATCGCATCATGAGTGTAAATTTCGCCGTTTTCATCCGTGATCTCGCCCCCCAGCTGCTTAGATAGCGCCTGCAGATACGAGATCGCCAAAACCCAATCAAAGACCGTTGCGGGCGTATTTACGCGCACGGCGTAGCTTTGCTGCTCCTCATCGTAGCTAAGCTCCATCCCGCGCCCGCTCTTGCCCCGCACGCCCAAAATCAAACATTCATACTCGCTCAAAAGCGATTTAAAAAACGCCCTCTCGTCGAAATCCTCGGCGCTCTCGTCTATGCCAAATACCGATAGATCGGGCAGCAGATCCAATGCCTTGCTAACGCTCATGGCGTCCGAATACCCCATAAATAGCGGTCGCTTTTTGTTTTTGACGCGGAATTCTACGCTCATCGTTTTCTCCTTATTGAAACGGCAAAATTGTAGCGAAATTTTACCCGCCGCCGCGAGCTAAATTTGCGCTCGCAAGCCCGCATTGCTGGTTGCACAAGCGTGCGCCGCAGCCGTCACAAAGCTACACTCCAAATCGCGAAAGCTTACGCGCCGATCGCGTCTTTTAGGCTCTGTGCGCACAAACCCGCATCCTTTAGCTCGCGCAAAATTTCGCCCATCAGCTCCTCTTTGAAAACGTCCAATATCATCGCGCCCGCGTCCAGCTCAGCATAGCGCAGAGCGGGCTCGCTGAAGTTTTTAAGCTCTTTAAACCGCCGCTCGCCCCGCCTGGCAAATCCGAGCCGAACCTCGTTCGGGCTAAGGCTCAGCATGCCGCTATCGCGAGCGAAATTATACACGCTAAAGCCGTAAAGCTGCGGATCGGCAGCTCTTGCGCGTACGCCTAAAATTTCCTCCAGCCGCGCCTTCGTGCCGTTTAGATCGAGCCTCGTTTGCAGCGCGATCTTGCCGCCCGTGTCGAGCCGCAAAAGCGCCAAAAACGAAGCGAAATCCTGCGCGATGATGTTTTGCTCGTCGCATTCGACGTCAATATAGGCGACCGCAGGCTGTTCGCTCGCGCGGTAGTCCAGGCACAGATACCAATGCCCGTCGCCGCTGAAGGGCACCAGCCCGTCAAGTTCGAAGCTCACGCACTCGCGCTCTTCGCCCCAGCTAAAGCGCGTAAGCGACGGATGCGCCTCGCCGATGCCGCTGATGGCGTCCAGCGGGTAGCCCTCTAGCTCGTAGCGCAGGTAGCCGCCGTTTTGTACGCCCAGCATCATAACTAGCTCGCGCGGCAGGGCGCGTCCTAGCTCCTCCTCCGCGGTTCGTAGTGCCTCGGGCGTGAGCGGATCTTGCAGATATGGCAGGTAGATCGGCCTGCGCCAGATGTTTGCAAGCTCGTTTGCGTTCATTTTCGCTCCTTTAAATTTGCGGGTTAAAATTTCAAGCGCGCCTTAAATTTCAAGCTCGAAGCCTAAATCTCAGGCTATAAAATTTTAAAATTTTGCGGCGCCGAATTTTTCACGGTCCGCTCGCTGTATTCGGCTCGTCTGCAACTATTCGGCTCGCCTCTCGATGGCTTAAATTTAACCTAGATCGGGCGCCGTCTAAATTTAATCTGCACCGAGCGGGTTCAAAGCCGCGCGCCGATAAAATTCATCGTAAATTTACTCGCTCCCGGCGCCCGCCTGAAGCGGCGAAATTTTGCAAGCGAGCTAAATTTATCTTCGCGCGCCTAATCGAAATCATAATACAGGCTCCACGCGCCGTTTTGCGGGTTTTTAGCAAACATCAAGCTGCCGCCGTCAATGACGTTAAAATTAGCTTTTTCGTCTGAAGAGACCTGAAAAACGAACTGATAGCCCTCGCCGAAGTTCACTCCGGACTGGCAAAAGGAGGGGTAGCCGCCGAATTTCGTGCAGTTGTAATACTCCAGCCCAGCCGTGACGTCGGAATAATAAAGCCCGACCGACCTTTTAAGCTCCAAAATTTCGTGCACGACATCAGGCTCCAGCCCGCCGCCATCCCAAATGGGCGTATCGTCCGCGGCAAATTTGGGTTGCAAAGGAAAGGGCTTTATTTGCGAGCGCGGATTTGTAAGCTCCTTTATGACGAGCTCGGCCTCGTTTTTATACTCGCGGACCTTCCACAGACCGTCCATCTGCTCAGGGGATTTGCCAATGAGATCTTGTGAGATGAAGACCGTAAGCAGCTTGACGCCGTCCAAGACCTGCGGCACGTAGGGCAGTGCGGGCAGGTAAAACTGCGCCAGAGGGAGCATCGGCGCGCCGTTTTGATCCACAGGCAGCTCCTCGTCCGCCGCGCAGGCAAGCACGCGGCCGATCCAGCACTCATCGATCGCGCCTCGCGGCCTCACGCCGCCCGTCTGAAAATAGGTGATTTCGCGCGCGATCTTGCGCTGCAGCTCCTTAATCTTTTCTTGCAGATCTGTTTGCATTTGCGTCCTTTTCGGTTGGAATTTTAGCGCTTTTGTGAAATTATAGCGTAAATTTTACCCGCCGCCGCGAGCTAAATTTGCGGCGTAAGGAGTTGCGAAAAGTAAGCTTAAAGCTTTTTGAGAGTAAAATTTAAGCGGGTCGCATAGGCGGTAAATTTAATCAAAAGGAGCGAAGATGACGAAGGATCAGTGCTGCGTTTTAAAGCATTTGACGGCGGGCGAAACGGACGGTTTTGAGAAGATAGGCGAGATGAATGACGGCGAGTTTTTGGATGCGCTTATCGGAAAAGGGCTTGTTTGGATGCTTGACTGGGCCGGCGAGGACGAGACGGGCGATGTGGGCAAATTTATCAGCTCTAGGCTAGGTGCGTTGCAAAGCGGCGTGGCTCTAGAGTGCGATAAAATTTACGCAAGGCTTTCTTTTAATGCGAGACTTTTAGAATTTTAGCTTATTAGTGAGCGTGGAGGAAAAATTTGATCGAAGAAATACAGCAAATAACGATAACCAAAGATGATTTTTTAGGTATAAACTTAGACGAAATATCAAAAGACACAAAATATTTTCATGATTACAGTTCTAAATTCGCGGATTTGTGCGAGGAAAATTTTAAAAACGGGGATTTAAAAGTAAGTAAGGTATTTTATTTATTAAGGGACGCTTGCTCTATGGCCTTAAAACCCGAAAGTCTAAACGAACCGTACGAAGCCGGGTGCATCTGGGGCAATGGCAGATCGGCGATATTGGATGATTTTACTGAGCAGGATTTGGAATTTTTTGAGAGTATTTTGGATGAAATAACCGATTGCAGATTAAAATCAAGGATGGCGGATATTTTATGGATTTTAAAAATTCCCAAAAATATAAAATTTTTAGAGATCGCCGTAAATGAGTACTCGAAAATATCTCTAGAGCCAAAATTGGTAAATCAGTTTGAGATAAATGCGTTTGGGAGAGCTATCAGGCTATCTCGACTATCCGAAATCACAAAAAATCAATACGCCGAAATATCGAATAAAATTTTAGAATGTTTTAATAAGGCGGAGCCAACCGATCAATACTACTGCTTAAGGATGTCGTATTTATTGGATATTGTCAAGCTAGACAAAAAAATGCAATCAAGCGTAGCTGAAAAATTAGAAAATTTTGCCGATACCTTTGCCAAAGAGGAAGAATTTATTGCAGCAATAGACTATTACCAAGAGTCGCAAAAATGGTATAAGAAGCTCAAAAATAGCCGTAAAATAGCCGAAACCGCACTCAAAATAGCTAATATCTTAATAGAAAAAGCAAAAGAAAGCAACGCTATATCGTCCAAAATAGACCTAGAGCAAGCACTAAAAGAGCCTAGAGGCGTTCCTAAAAAGATAGAAATGAGCTCGGAATCGATCAAAAAATAGACGAGATACGCGAGCTGATAGAGCAAAATAATCAAGATATTGGAAGTGAAATGAGTTTAATTGCTACCGAGAAGATCGATATTTCACGCTATCAAAATAATGCAAAGCTAGCAGTAAAAGGCAAGCATCTAACTGAAGCGATATTATGCCTAGCTAATATCACAGCAACTCCGCTATATGAAGATATCAAAAAGTCATCCGAGAGCCTTTTAAAGAAGTCTCTGCTTTCAAATTTTGTTACTCAAATTTACGTAGATACCGATGGAAGAAAACTACAACAAATAATGACAAAAGATGATCGATTAAAACATGAAATATACCAGCAATACCATATACATGTCGAGTTGGCGGTAGACTGCAGTATATTGCCTGCGTTTTGGCAAATTTTAGAGGAGCATAGAGTGTCTATGCGCTGCATTTATAATATCTGCAAAAACTCTAGCGTAGTTCCTGCAGACAGGGTAGACATCTGGGCGCAAGGTTTATATTACGGTTTTGATAGAAACTTTTTGGTTTCAAGCCATTTGCTGATACCTCAAATAGAGCATTTAGCGAGAATTTTACTGCAACAAGAAAAAATCCCTACGACTACTATCGATGAATGCGGTGTAGAATCGGAAAAAAGCATAAACTCGCTTTTACAAGAACCAAAAATATATGAATTGCTCGGGAGAGATTTGACGGAAGAACTAAAATTTCTACTAACGGAGCCGATGGGGCTAAACTACAGAAATAAAATATGTCACGGGCTGGTCAGCGAATCCCCAAACAGTGTCGATATTTATATTTGGTGGCTTTGCCTTAAGCTAGTGGTTAATAATTGTGTTTTGTATACAAATATAGGACCAATAAATTTAGAATTTTAATCGTAAATTTTGAACTAAAATTTTTAAAATCTCTAAATTTTAAAATTCTAAATACAATACGAGCTTGGCGGCTTGTTTACCATAAGGCTTATAAACTCCGTCGCCGCAGGAGTAACAAACTCGTTTGATTTAAAGATAAGGCAAATTTTAGCTAGCGCGCCCGCACAGAATTTCGATACTAGCGCGCCAGCAAACGCACTGTGTTTGAAATCCGAAACCGACGACGTGCGGCGAAAGGCTAACTGCGAGCTTTGGCGATGCACGCCTCGATCGCCGCCATCACCGCTGCGCGAAACCCCGCAGCCTCCAGCGCCGCGAGTCCCTCAATCGTCGTGCCTGCAGGCGAGCAAACCGCGTCTTTGAGCTCCGATGGGCGCTTGCCGCTTTGCACCAGGCGCGCCGTGCCCTCTACCGCCGCCGCTACCGCGTCGTAGCACAGCGCCCGCGGCAGTCCGCCTCGCACGCCAGCATCCGCCGCAGCCTCGATAAAGGCGCACACATACGCAGGCAGGCTACCTGCAATCCCCGTAAATGCAGCAAAGCAAGCCTCGTCTATCTCGTAAAATTTGCCGATTTTGGCGGCTAGCGCTCGTACGATCTCCCGACTGGCCTCATCAAAATACTCGCCGTAGCACAGCGCCGTAGCCGATGCGCCGATGCCCGCGGCGACGTTTGGCATCGCGCGGGCTACGAGAACGTCCGCACCTACGATATTTTGGGCGCGCTCTAGCTTGAAATTCGGCGCCAAAAGAAGCAGGATTTTGCCCGCGAGCTCGGGCGCGATCAGGTGCAAAATCCCCTCGTAGCTGGCGGGCTTGGTCGCGAGCACGATAATATCCGCCGCGTGCGCGAGCTGCGTCTCACTTTGTAAAATTTGCACGCCGTAGCGCTTACGCAAGGCTTCGTTTTTGCTTCTAGCATAAGCTAGGACTTGAAGCTTCGTATCGGAGGCGGGCTGCGCGCAGGCGGAATCACGCTCGCGGCTCGCAAAATTCTGCTCGGAGGTGGGCTGCGCGCAGGCGAAGTCGCGCTCGCGGCTCGTAAAATTCTGCTCTAAATTTGCGGAATTCTGCCCACAAGCGGTAAAATTTTGAGCATCGGAAATAAAATTCCGCTCGCCGCGCGCGAACTTTTCTTTATCCTCTGTAAAATTTTCTCCGCTCGCCGCGCAATCTCGTCCGCCGGCTGCGCAAAGTGCCGCGATCATCCCCTCGCCCATATTTCCGCCGCCGATAAATCCCACTTTCATTTTCGCTCCTTCAAAGCTAAATTATGCCTCAATGATAGCTCAAAATTTCTTTATCCGCCCTTGCGGCGCGCGGTTTATCTACGTAAAAGCAAATTTTAGCTACAATCTCGCCTAAATTTTTAAAAAAAGGATGCGTTATGGCAATAAATGTTTTTTACGACAAAGATTGCGATTTGGGTTTGATTAAGGCTAAAAAGGTCGCTATGATCGGCTTCGGCTCGCAGGGGCACGCTCACGCCGAAAATTTGCGAGATAGCGGCGTAGAGGTCATCGTGGGCCTCAAAAAGGGCGGCGCGAGCTGGAGCAAGGCCGAGGCGAAGGGCTTTAAAGTAATGAGCGTCGGC
>CAJPSJ010000069.1 GCA_905373295.1 uncultured Campylobacter sp.
CTCGATCGCCGCCTCTAAAAATTTTAAGCGACCGCAAAATTTTAAAATTTGAAAGTAGCCTGTGATTAAGCCGATTTTTATAAATTTGGATTTGCTTTGTAGCGGCGCAATCTGTCGAATAAGGCGCAACTATAAGTTACGCAGCTAGTTTTACGTCAGCTGTTTAAACATTTCGATCTGTTCCTTCGTAAGCTCAATCAAATCATCGTTTGCGTATTTAAGCGATGTCTCCAGGCTTGCGATGAGCTCCTTACGAACGAAGCTCACGCTAAAAAGCGTCGCCCAAAATCGCGCTCCGCTGCCCGTGTTTGGATCCTCCAAGACCGCTCTAATCGCAGCTACCGCAGCAGCATCGTCCGCTGTACCTAGCACCTCGTCCACGAGCGGATATTCACCTGCGCCGTCGCCCTCGTTTAGCGAGCGCAAAAGCGGCTCAAGCGCCTCGTCACAGGGATTATCACGCAAAAACTCCCGCACCGCGCGAAACTCTGCCGCGAGCTGATCCGAAAGCTGCGCAGGCATCGGCTGATGAAGTCTCAAAAAGTCTAATGCCGTTTGCTTGTCCATAAAATTCCTTTTAAATGATATGCGCGATTGTAGCTAATTTTGGATTGCAAAGAGATAAATTTACTCTAATTTATCAGCTACTTCCGTCATAAATTCTCAATAATCTTAAATAATTAGATAGTGATTTTGTAGTGCTTTTAGGGGCGATTTTCGATGGGCTTTGCGGATTACGAAATAAAATTCTAAAATTTTATCCAAAGAAAAAAGCCCCCGCGAAGTGCAGGGGCTTACAAGCTCGATCTGTTTAGTCTGGCAAAATTTAGCAGACTAAGAAGGATTATTCCTCGATCTTGCCGGTTTTGATGCGGCGCTCGTAGATTTCGCGCATCTCTCTGATGTCATTTTTGACCTCGAATACGCCGTGCCAATGCGAATAATCAGGTCCGCCCATTAGCGCACCTTGGCGCATTCTGCGACCCTCGTGATGCCATGAAACATAATAGATTCGCTGGAACGCATCCGCCCAAGGATCGTCTTTTAGAAGTTTCTTTTCCTTAAGCTCTTTTAGCATCTTAGTCGCTTCGTCGTTGTAAACGTTATATAGAAGTACCTGCTTATCGCCCACCTCAAAGAAATTATTCGTGTGGGTGCTTGCGTGGCACTCTTTGCAGACTTGCTTCATCTCGGCACGCGCTGCCTCAGGACCGTTTAGGTTACCCGCCAAAGGATTACCAACGTTTAGTTTGCCGGTATTTAAAAACTCGCTTACCGCGGTCTCATTACCGCCGGTTCGTAGATTGCTCTTAGGCTGCCACAAATTCCACTTCAAGCGTTGAGATACATTGTGAGTGGAGTTTAGATCGCCCACACCGCCGCTAATATGGCAGGTTGCACATGTAGGAGCGCGGTAGTCAGGAACCGCCCAAGTACCAGGAGCGCTATCGAATTTCCACTCATTGCCTTCAGCGTTAAATACGTGTCCGTGCATTGAGTTGTTGTAAATTTCGATATCCGGATGATCAGGTCCTAAGTGGCAAGATGCGCAAGCAGCAGGCTTACGAGCTTCAGCAATCGAAAATTTATGACCCGAGTGGCATGATTTGCATTCGCCTACGCTACCGTCCGGATAAACCGTACCAATGCCGTAAACGGGCCAGGTCTCTTTGGTAGGCTTGTTATGCTCATCCATTTTAACGACGCTACCGTGGCATTGAGAGCAACCGGTAATATCAGGCGCATGTTTAAGATCAGGGATATCACGTCCTTCGTAGTGATACATTAGATCAACCATTCCTTTGTTGGCTTGCATTTGCATAGCGCCTCTTGCGTGACCGCTGTTTTCAAACTCTTTAACCTCGTTGCTGTGGCATTTGGCACAGGTTTTTGGGCTAACTAGCACCGAAATATGATTGTCTGTGTCTTTCGGATGCGGCTCTTTAGCTGCCATAGGGCTATCTGCTGGCTGCGAGTGGCAGTCGGTACAGCTAACACCTACGTGAGCGTGGCGGCTCATCTTCCAATCCGCAACGACGCCCGGAGTTTTTTCGGCATGGCACTCGACGCAGCGTCTAGCTAGCGGCGTAAGCTGCCTATTTACCTTTAAATTCTTCGTAAGACTAACGTTTACAGAATTGCTTACGTTCGCGTCCGACGCGGACATATTCGCATGCTGCGCGGGCATTTCTGCGAATGCAAACGATGCGATACAGGCTATTAAAATAGCGACTTTTTTTAGCATTGCTTCTCCTTTACTTGGTTTTGTTATTTTCTCGGTTGTATTTATCCCAATATTTGGTAATCTCTATACCCATATTTTTGTGGCCGACGTTTTCGTGGCACTGCACGCAGGTTTTGCCGGTAGTGCCCGCGAAATAATCCCTATGCGCGAGCCAAGCTTTATTTACTTGGTTATTCTGCTCTTTTAAATTTCGATGGCAGCTTAGACAGCCGCTTTCATAAACGAAATGATTTCGCTCCTTGCGTTTTTCTTGCCAGTCGATCTTATCGGCATCGGTAAAGACAGTTTTGTAGACATCATTTGCGGAGGTTAGAGCTTTAGTCCAAAGATACATAAAGGTATTTTCATGAGAGACGTGACAGGCGACGCAATCGGCCTTGAAACCTTGCGGGTTATTGCCGCCGTGAACATCGTTGTGAAATGCGTTTGCCATCGGCTGCATCGTATGACAGGATACGCAGAATTTATCGGTGCCCGTAAGGTGAACCATCTCCGCAATCCCAAGAGAAAGTATCATTCCTATAAGCACACAAGCGCCCACGAGCAGCACAAGAGTTTTCTTTTTCATAAGTTTCCTTGATTTTAAAATTTCTTCGCAAAATTTTTAGTATTTGATAATTCTAAAAGTGGTATTTTATTATAAAAAGATTAAAAACCGCTTATTTTCTAGCCTTTTCTTAAAATTTATTAAATGAATATAAAATTTTAAACTAAGTTTTTAGTTTAACGGAATATAATCCATTAAAATTTCAATACAAGGAGAGATCATGAAAACGATCCAAGCGGATGAAATTACCAAAGTAGTCAGCGAGCTTTGCAAAAAAGCCTGTTATCACGTCACGCCAGATATGCGCGCGGCATTTGAGAAAGCGCGCGAGAACGAGACTTCGCCTATCGGCAAAGATATCTTGGGCAAGCTCTTACAAAATGCCGATTTGGCGGCGAAAGAGGTCGCGCCGATCTGCCAAGATACCGGTATGACGGTGGTTTTTGTCGAACTCGGTCAGGATGTGCATATCGAGGGCGGATATCTGGAGGACGCTATCAACGCAGGCGTTGCGGACGGCTACGTAGGCGGCTATCTGCGTAAATCCGTGGTCGCAGAGCCGCTTTTTGAGCGCAAAAACACCACAAACAATACCCCCGCGGTCATCAATACCCGCATCATCCCCGGCGACAAGCTTAAGATCAAAGTAGCCCCAAAGGGCTTCGGTAGCGAAAACAAATCGGTATTAAAAATGCTCGTACCGGCAGACGGCATCGAGGGGGTAAAAAAAGTATTTTTAGAGGCGGTTAAATACGCTGGTCCTAACGCTTGCCCTCCTATGGTCGTAGGCGTCGGTATCGGCGGCACGATGGATAAGGCGGCGCTTTTAGCCAAGCAAGCCGCGGTTCGCTCGATCGACAGCAGAAATCCCGACGAGCGCTACGCCAAGCTAGAGGATGAGTTATTGGAGATGGCGCGCGCTACGGGCGTCGGTCCGCAGGGTTTGGGTGGCATAAACACCGCCGTTAAGGTAAATGTAGAGTGGTATCCGACCCACATAGCGGGGCTTCCGGTCGCCGTTAATATCAACTGCCACGCGGCTCGCCATGCCGACGCTGAACTATAAGGAGGAAATCATGTCAGAAGTTAAAAGAATTACCGCACCTTTCGATAAAAGCGTGGTAAAAAGCCTAAAGGCGGGCGATAACGTCCTAATTAGCGGCACCATCATCGCAGCTCGCGACGCCGCGCACAAGGCTCTAACCGAAACCCTCGCTCGCGGCGAGAAACTACCCGTAAACTTAGCCGGCGAGACGATATATTATCTGGGGCCGACCCCTGCCAAACCTGGTCAGGTTATCGGCGCTGCAGGACCTACGACTAGCGGACGCATGGACAAATACACCCCGACGATGATAAACGAAGTCGGCATCAACGGCATGATCGGCAAGGGCTACCGCAGCGACGCCGTCGTCGAGGCGATGAAAAAATCAGGCTGCGTCTATATGGTCGCTATCGGCGGTGCGGGCGCGCTAATCAGCCAAAGTATCAAAAAATATGAAGTATTAGCCTATCCCGAGCTCGGCCCTGAAGCGGTCGCGCGACTTACGGTCGAGGATTTCCCAGCTATCGTAGCGATCGACAGCGAGGGTAACAACTTCTACGAAGTAGGCCAGGCGCCTTATAGAAAAATTTAAATTTTGCTAGCGGCGTCCGCGCGGCGCTTTTTTGCGGCGCGAGCGCCCGTAAAATTATCGGCGTTCGCTCGGGCGTCCTAAATTTCGCAGCATAATCTGCGGCGTTTATTTCGCGAAATTTTACGACGCGGCGCAGTGAAATGTTATAGCGAAATTTAAAGTGCGGCCGTAAAATTTTATCTCTCTTACGGCACGGAATTTTTAAAATTTCGTGCCGCTTAAATTTCTACCAAAATTTCGCCTTTGCTTCATTTAGACGATCCGCCGCTAAAATTTAACCGCAAATTTACGCAAGTCTAAATTTTAAAATTTCACCGCCGTTCGTAAGCGAATTTAAAGCTCGCTAGCGCCATAATCGGATTTAAATTTTAGGAGGGGCGATTGAGCGCGAGCGAGCTGGAACAGATCAGACTGGGGCTTTTGTATAAGGCGAAAAGAAATACGATCTTAGCGGCGGCGTGCATGTTATTTTACGGCGCGTTTTTGTTATACAAGCTACGCGACGGAGGAGAGATGGCAGATTTGTTGTCTCTTATCGGATTATTCGCGGTTGTTCTTATAGTAGCCGTTTTGTGCGATGAAAGCTCCATAAAAGCTAAGATAATCTACGCTGCCTGCCTTTTTGCTATGAGCCTATTTCTAAACGATTTACAAAATCGCCCCACGATTTCCAAATATATCTTACTCGCGATTATAACTTTAATCTTGGCTGCTTCTGGCTTATTCGTATTATTTAGAATCTTTAAACGAGATTATTCGGTAAAATTTCGATGCGCTTTTAAAGAGCACTATCTAATGCCCTATTTTAAGGCGTTCGGCTATCGATATGAAATTTCAGGCGATATCGATCCTGCTAAACTCAAGCTCTCTGGGCTCTTTTTTCGACTAGACAGATACTTATACGGCAACGACAGGGTCTCGGGCGTTTATGACGGCGTGAGGTTTGCATTTTGCGATGTGAAATTGTTTAATAGAATTTTGGAAAGTGAAATCCTCGGCACCTTTTTCTACGCGGAATTTAACAAACGCATAAGCGACAAAACCCTGATCTTTCCCGCTCGCGCCGGCGCGCCGAACATAGGCGGGCTAAAAAAGATCGATATGGACGATGCGGAGTTTAACGCCGCCTTTGCCGTGTATTCCGCGGACGCGACGAGCGCGATGTATATTCTAACGCCCGCCTTTATGCGCAGGCTCTTGCGCTTCGCAGGCGCCGTAGCCGCGCCCGTTAGCCTTAGCTTTTTAGATAGCAAAATTTACATTTTCGTAAATACGGGGCGCGATAATTTCGAGCCGGACATCGACGAAAGCGTGCTGTGCCGCGACCCTGCCGCGCAGCTCAAGCGCGAGCTTTCGCACTTTTTAGCGATCGTAAAAAACCTAAAACTAAACGAAAGAATTTGGAGCTAGCGGGCGGCTCGCCGTAGTTTGGCGCGCTACGCTCACGCTCCGTGCCGCGGTCTCGCACGCCTTGAAATTTGAAATTTTAAAATTCCGCTTTTTGATTTCGCGCTTTGGAATTTTAAGGCGCGTAAAATCCCGCGCGTTTTGAAATTTAAAATTTTAATCCACGCCGAGGAATTCTGCACCGCAAAATTAAAACGTGAAATCGCTTTATAAATTTAGGCGGCAACCTCGCCGCGAGAATTTACGCTATAAAATTCCGCAAAATTTCGAAATTTGAAATTGCTTGAAGTTGCAAAATTATGGGAGGCTGCCGTTTGAAATTCGCCTTTCAAAGCATAAGGCTAAGTAGCAGCAAAAATCCGATGAAGCTTAGGGCGTTGCCGAAGGAGCCGCCGATGTGATCTCCGAGCCACGTCAGCACGAGCGCGCCGCCTAGACGCAGGCCTATTTGCAGCGCCACGCTCGCGATAAAATCCGCTACGCGCCGAAGCCCGCTGCGCGTATCGCCGAGCTTGCTGCCGCGGCTTTGGTTCCACAGTCCGCTTACGCGGTAGTCTTTGTAGCGGGCGCGGAGAATATCGCCGTTTTGCAGCTCGAAGCTCTGCGAGGCGTCCTTCGCCTTGGCGGGTGCCGCGGCTTCGGCAGAGCGGGCGGAATTTATAGAATTTGCTACGCTAGTAGAATTTACAAAGCTTGTGGAATTTGCCGATTTCGCAAAATTCTTAACGTTCGCAGAATTTGCGGAATTTTCTGTGTCTAAATTCTTAAATTCCGCAGAATTTTCGCCGTCCGCAAGCTCCGCTAAATTTTGATCTGTGAGTATCCCGTCGGAAACGATCTGCAGCTTGCTATCGCCCGATAAATACACTCCGTCCAGCGCGAAGCCATAATAATAAACGTCATCGCCTTTTAGCACGCGCATGCCGCTGGCATAGCCTTCCGCTTCGCCGCTTCGCTTGGGCTCTTTGAAGTGCGGAAGCGCCGCGAATATACGCCCGAACTTCGCGGCGCGCCAGTTTCTTCGCATAAACTTGAAGCTGCAATACGCAAAAGGCGCGAGGATGAGCAGGGCTAGCAGTCCCGCAGGAGCCCTTGCTTCAAGAATAAAGATTATGCAGTAGATGCTCATCGCGGTTAGCGCTACACCGAAGGCTGCGAATATCGCGGCGAGTGCCGTGCTGCCGGCGTCCTTCCAGCGCTGCGCGCCTAGGCTTAGATTGACAAAGTCTAGCGGAGATGCGGCGGAGTTTGCCTGGGCGTCGCGCTCCTCGCGGGTAGAATTTAAAGAGAGGGAGCCGCTTAAATCTTTGCGGATAAAACTCGAAGTATAAAGTTCCGTATTAGCGTTCGCCTGCTCGTTAAAGCCTTCGTGGATCAGGCTCAAAGCGACGGAATTTATACCGCTGCGATCTTTGCCCACTAAATCAGATACCGCAGAATTTTGACGTGCACTTGTCGCGGTATCATTATGTGCGTTGTAGCCTAAATTTGCAGCAGTGGAATTTCCGCTGTCTGGAGCTTTACAGCTAGAGCGCGGCGCGGAATTTTCGCCGCTTAAATCGGCGCCGCTTAAAGCGCTACGGCTGGAATTTAAGCCCCTCAAAGCCTCGCGGCTGAAATTTGAGCTCGAAGCCTCATATATCACCGCCAGCTCGTCGCCCTCGCGTATCGGCAGATAGAGTCCGTCGCGCCTTAAGTCTAAATTTCCCGCAAAGCGCAAGCCCTCCAGCGTAAAGCTAAATTTCGCCGTGTCTGCAGCCGCTGGCTCTAGCTTGAAATCCCTGGCCGTGCCGCGAGCAAGCTTAATATGTCGCGGCGAAAGAAATTTAGCAAAGCCCATGCGTGCCTTTCAGATCTCGCAAAATTCCACTCCTCCTACTTTGCGGCGGATTTTTTGCGGATCTGGATATTGATGAGCTCAACAAGCAGCGAAAACGCCATCGAGAAGTAGATGTAGCCCTTAGGTATATGAAAGCCCAGCCCATCGGCGATCAGCGAGACGCCCACTAGGATCAAAAATGCAAGCGCTAAAATTTTGATCGTCGGGTTTGCGTCCACGAAGCGCGCGATCGCGCCGCTAGCGAGCATCATCACGCCCACGGCGATGATGACTGCGAGGATCATCACGGGCAGGTGCTGCGCCATGCCCACGGCGGTGATGACGCTATCGAGCGAAAAGATGATGTCCAAAACTGCGATCTGCACGAGAGTGCCGCTGAAGCTCGCCTTGCCGCCGCTAGCGCTATGCTCGTGCGCCTCGCCGGTGGCGCTGGAGTGGATCTCGAGCGTGGATTTGACGAGCAGAAACAATCCGCCGCCGATCAGCACGAGGTCGCGTCCGCTAAAATCGCGCGCAAGCACGCTAAATAGCGGCTTGGTTAGCCCCATGATCCAGCTTAGGCTAAGAAGCAGGAGTATGCGCGTGATCATCGCAAGCGCAAGCCCGATTATACGGGCGCGTCCGCGCTGCGCCTCGGGCAGACGGCCGCACAAAATCGCGATAAATATGATATTGTCGATGCCAAGCACGATCTCAAGTCCCGTGAGCGTCGCCAGGCTGATCCATGCCTCGGGTGAGGCGATCCATTCAAACATCGGTTTCCTTTGGGTGAAAATTTAAGCCGTGATGATAGCGAAAGTTTGGTTAAAATTTCTAAATTTTGCAGCCTTCGCGCGCGAAACAGCGCGGGGATTTAGGCGATGCGATGCGGACGGTTTATCTTAGAATTTTACCGCAAAACTATTTCGCTAAAAGGTGCAAAGCACCGCATGCGCGGTAAAATTGCGGCGTGCAGAATTTCGCGGATTGAGAGAACGGAATTTTGGCGACGAAATTTTAAAATTTAGGCTTTAAATTTATCCGTTTTTAAGCGGGGGGGATAGCATTATTTTCAAAATTTATCTCAAAGGAGCGAAGATGAAATATGTACTAGGCGCCGCGCTGGCGGCATTGATTTTAACAGGATGCGGTGAGGATGAGGTAGGGCTCGTAAAAAACTACACTCTACCTGATTTTAAGTCGATGAGTATCGGCGCGGCGATCGAGGGCTCGAAAATCTGCAAAAATATCGCCTGGAGCAAAGAGGAAA
>CAJPSJ010000070.1 GCA_905373295.1 uncultured Campylobacter sp.
AATTCCGACGAGCAAAATTTAGCACAGAAAAGCTCCGCACAAGAGTGGCGCCCTTCGAATTTGCCGCCGCAAGTGGGAAATAAATTTGTGCCCGAATTTGAGCAATCCGCGCAGTCTGCGTTAACGGGTGAGAATTCTACGTTTGCTTCTTCTATGACGGAGGGGGCGCTTGGTGATGAGCCCGCGTCTGCAGCTTTTGGGAGCGAATCAACTTTTGCGACTAAGCCCGTAAATTTCTATGGCAAGCCTGCGCGCAAAGCGCCTACGAAAGAGCGCGCGAGCCTTCGAGAGCGTCCGCAGGCTTTGCCTATTGCAAGCACTTCGCGTCCTATCTCGCTACCGCAAGCATCTAGAGCTAGGCTCATCGAGCTTAAGCCGCGTTTCATAGGTATCGCGCATAGGATTAAAATTTCGTTTTTGAAAAAGAGCGCGAGCGAGCCTGGCGAAGGGGTTTTGGCGCGCGTTCGTATTCCACTTTTGATGGAGAATTTCGGTCTTAATGATATTTTGTCGTCCACGGCGAGCTACCAAATGGCGAAAAAAATGGTGCGCACGATCGCTGATCTTTACATCGCCAAGGACCTGCGCGGCGTGCACATAGGCGTGCCGGTGCGCCTTGAAATGGGCTTTAAAAGCGGTATCTCTGACGTCAGCAACCACGCCTTTATCTTTAAGCTCGTCGAGGACAGCCTCGTCAAAAACGGCGTCATCGACGACGACAATGCAGATATCGTGCGCGAGATCAAGCTTTTTAAGCAAGACGTTTTCGACGGGGTTTTAGTAAATATCATGCAGTTTGAGTAGAGGCTTTGCGGCGCCTCGCGTGTAAATTTTAAAAAATTCGCGTTACCGCATGAAATTCCATCGTTTTTGAGCTTTAGCTCGCACCGCAACAAGCGCTTTTTAAAATTTTTTTGATCAAACCAGTAAAAATTTGAAAGGATTGAGATGCAAAAAGCCTTTTTTAATTCGCCTATTGGAATGCTTGAAATTTGTGATGACGAGATCGGGATCTGCAGTATCGACTGGGTCAAAAGCTCTGTCTGCGGGCCCAATGATGAGATCTTTAAAAAACACGACGCAGAGCTTAAATTCGGCTTTGTGCGTGCCGCGGACGATAGAGGAAGCGATTTAAAGCTTAGTGATTTAAGAAAGAATTTGACTCTTTGCACCGACGAGCTTGGCGCATATTTCAGGGGCGAGCTTGAAAGCTTTAGCGTTAAACTGAGCCAAAATGGCACGCAGTTTCAAAAGTCCGTGTGGAGCGCGCTTTTAGAGATCCCTTATGGTGAGGTCGTAACATACAGCGAGCTAGCAGCGGCTATCGGCAGACCGCACGCAAGCCGCGCAGTAGGCGGCGCAAACGGCAAAAATAAAATTCCCATCATCGTGCCGTGCCACCGCGTCGTAGCTGCGGGCGGGCTCGGAGGATACAGCGGCGCTGGCGGGGTAGCGACCAAAGCGTGGCTGCTAAACTTTGAAAGAGAAAGCTTAGCCAAATTTGGCAAGTAAAATTCCGTTAAATTCTGCCTTACAGGTACGACGCCGATTTTAAAATTTTACCGCGCGACGCTGTTAAATTCCATAAAGCGATTTTGTAAATTTCTAGTTTTACAGCGATTGAAATATTTAAAATTTAGTAAGGAGCCTGCTAAGCCTGCTTGAAGCTCTAATTTGGAATTTATCACGCCGCAGACGCTTGCTATGAGCGGTTGAAATTTTTCGCGGCGGTAAAATTTAGCCTTACGAAATTCTGCTCTGAAGTTCTTCGATAAATTTTCATCTTGCGTGCATTTAGTGCGGCAGCGCGCGAGGCAGTAAAATTTTGAGCCCTTTTCGTAGAAATGGGGCGAGTATAGCAAGGTTTTGTTGCGGAGTTTTGCAGAGGCTAAAAATTCTATGCTGCCGCGTCGTACGGGCAAAATTTCACATCGCCGTATCAAAGCAAAGTAAAATTCTTAAATTGCGCTTGCCGAAGCGGGGTAAAATTTCTAGAGAAGTGGTAAGGCGGGGCGGAATTATCTCAGCGGCAACCTGACTAAGTAAAATTCTATAAATCCACGAAGCGGGCGGTATCCCAGCAGAAATGGCATTGTCCTAGCCAAGCTTCTTGCGTAAGCAGCGGGCGCGTCAAAGATAAATTTTTCACGAAGACGCCAAAGTACAGCAGTATGCCGCTAGAGATACCTAGCGAAGATGAAATTTTACGCGAAGAGAGCGAGAGGAATTTTGCGCAAAGATCGCGCTATTTGCTGAAATTCTCGCAGAAGCAGCATTTTTATAAAAAATCCTAGTAGGGGCAGCATTATCGTCGTCAAAGCTCGCCTTTGAGGTGGTGGCGTTTTGCTAAGGCTTCTTGCGAAATCGACGTTGCATAGCAAAGTAATTGTAAAAGCGGCGAGCGTGCTGTAGATAAAATTCTTAGCAAAAGCGGCGTAGCAGGGCAAAATTTCTACGCAATACGCACGGCAAAGATAAAATTTGCCAAGCAACTACGAGCGAAAACCCGGCAAATTCAGCAAAGCTTGGTAGAACGCAGAATTTTTATCAAATCTACGCAACTTTGCCAAATTCCTAAATTAGCCGAAATTTTCTATCAGATCGCTAAAAATTTTAGCTAAATTTTCGACATCGCTAATCTCTACTCGTTCGTTGATCTGATGGATCGTGTCGTTTCGCACGCCAAACTCCGCCGTCTCCACGCCAAACTCCGCGAAGTATCTCGCATCGCTCGTGCCGCCTGCGGTGTTTAGCTCGGCTGTTGCGCCACAGATCTTTTGCACGCTAACGCTTAGTTTTTGCACGATTTTGGAGCTTCGCTGAGTTAAAAAAGGCTTTGAGGAGCTTTTTAGTGCGAGATGTAGCGACGCGCCTGCTCGCAGCTGTGCGGTGCAGCTCATTTCTAGTTTGCCGCAGGATTCGCTTTCGCTGCATAGCGCGTCTTTTGCATCTAGCTCAAATAATCTCAGTACATAGTCTCGCACGTCCTCTAGCCCCAGCCCTACGCCGCCGCGGACGTTAAACATCACGCGCACGTCCTTGGGTGTTACGTTTACGACCTGTGAGCCACCGCGAATGTCGGTGATGACTATCTTGGCTGGAGCGAAATCCTCGCTACCCGCGTCCAGATCATGCCCCGCAAGACTTGCAAGCACCGGCGCTAAAATATGGACAGGATTGATGCATTTATCGGGGTAGGCTGCGTGCCCGCCGATACCTGTGAGCGTGAGGACGCCGTTAATCGAGCCGCGACGACCAATCTTAATGGTATCACCGAAGCGCACTTCGCATGTAGGCTCCGCAACGACTGCGAAGTCGGGTAGGGCACCTTGCTCGCGCAATTTAGAGAGCATTTCGCGCGTGCCGTAGATGCCCTCGCCCTCCTCATCGCTGGTTAGTAGTAGGCTCAGCGTGCCCTTAAAATCACGTGCCGCCGCTAGCGCGCAGATTGCCGCTGCGATGCCGCTTTTCATATCCTGCGCGCCGCGCCCGTATAAAAAGCCATCCGCTTCCACCGGCATAAACGGATCGCTCGCCCAGCCTTCGCCCGGCGGCACGACGTCGATGTGCCCGGCAAAGCATAGATGCGGACCCTGTCCGAAGCGCTTGGTAAAAATCGCGTTAGTTACGCCGTTTAGCTCGAATCTATCCTCGCTAAAGTCCGCCAGTAGCATCGAGACGTAGTTGAAAGCTCCGTCGTCGCTAGGTGTGAGCGAGCGGAATTTGATGAGCTCTTTTAGAATTTCAATCGGTTTCATAAGCCTTCCTTTGGTTTAAATTTTAGCAAAAATTATAGCGTATAAAAGCTTTAGTGCGAAAAATACCAAAATAAACGCCGAGATATATGCAAATGCCCGCACTACAATGTTTGGAAGCTTGCTACGAGCTAGATATATCGCAAGTGGAAAAAGCGTGATCCAAGCTAAAATTCCGCTTGCAAGCCCCGCAAGGGCAAGCGCGAAATCTGCTCGCGCGGTGCCGGCAGATACGCTGAGCCAAAACATAATGACGTATGGATTTAGTAAATTTATCAAAAAGCCTTTGCCATAAAGCGCCGCGCCTGAGCAAGCCTCGACGCTTGCAGGTTGCACCGAGCGAGTCGCGCCATGCCAGATCGCGTACGCCGTGTAGAGCAAAAAGCACGCGCCAAATATCGATATGCAGGCAAAAACGATCGGGATTTTAGCTAACTGCGATATGCCAAACGCCGATAGCGCTAGATACAGCATATCCGCGCTCATGGCGCCGAGGCCCAGGCACAGCGCCTTAGTATAGCTTCGCAGCGCGTAGGACATTATCAGTACGTTTACCGGGCCGATCGGCACGCTAACGCCCAACCCCATCAAAACCCCTTGTACGAATGGTTGCATTCCTCTGTTTATATCCCCCAAATCTGCTCAAAAATTTCAACGCGCGGCGCTACGAAAAAACCTATGGACGCGGCTTTGCGAATAGATCGATGACGCACAGCTTCGCGAATGGATCGATCTTGAAATTCCGCGCGCCCCGCCGATCGGTTTTTAAATTTAACGCAACCGCCGCCGTAATGCGCCTTGGCTTTAAAATTTTAACGCAAGCATCGTAGCGAGCTCAGCTTTGAAATTTTAGCATACACGGCTCGCGACACACCTGCTTACTGAGCTTTGGCTGGCTCTGAAATTCTAATGCCGAGCATTGCGTGCGCCAGGCTATTTAAATTTAACGCAAGCGGTTGCATGCGCCTTGGCTTTGAAATTTTGGCGAGCGCTTAGCACGGCACATGCTCTCCGAGCTTTAAATTTAGCTTTTAAATTTTAACGCATGGATCGCTGTTTAAATTTGCGGCTCAAATTTGGCGGAGCAAAATCCGCCGTCTCACCGCGTCGCTAAGTTTGCGAGCTAAATCTTGCAAGGCAAAATTTAAATTAGCAAATATTGGTGACGAACGGCGGCTCGCGCAAGTCGGTAAGTTTTAGTCGCGTAAATTTAAAGATCGCGGCGGTAAAATTTAGCTCGCCGAAATTTTGCTTTACGTAATTTCGCGCATCCGCGCTCATAACAGCCCATGATTGCAGATAAAATTTTGCGAAGCGAAATTTCGCGCTTTAAAATTTTATCCGCAAATTTTAAAATCCAGCCGCAACGTCTGAAATTTAGCCGCGCGCCCGTAATTTGGCTACGCCCTCATTTTAAATTTTATCGGCCGCCGTAAAACCTGGCCCGCAAAACAGATGTGCCGCAGAGCAGGTCCCGCCGCGACGCCAAATCGCGCCGTAAATTTTATCGTTTCGCAGTGGGACAAATTCCGTGCTGCGAAGCAAGAATCTGCGCGCCGCGCCGTATTAAATCTGCACCGCAGAGCAATTCCGCGCCGCAGCCATCTTCGTGAAAATCCTGCGCCGCAAGAGCTTTAAACAGCCTGCTTCGTAAAATTTCGCATCGCAATAGCTAAATTTAAAACGAAAAATCCCCCGTCGCGCCGTGCGACATGCTCTCATAAACCGCCTTGACGTATTTATCGCGCACCGCGCAATCTAGCAGCTTCTCGCACTCCAGGCAGCTGGTGAGGTTCTGCTCTGCCTGGCACGCTTGTAGCGCGGCTAAGCTTTTATCCAAAATTTCGTCGTAAACGTCGCGCGGCGCGCTGCTCTGGGTATCAGCCATCAGTTTTTCCCGCCGTAAATTTCATGCATCTTTGCGATCTCGTACTTCGAGCCGAAAAAGCAAGGGCTGCTTTGGTGGATTTTTTCAATCTTTAGCTGCAAAAGCGAGCCGTTCGCGCCGTCGCTAGTGGCGCCTCCGGCGCGCTCGAAGATAAACGCAAACGGCAGCACTTCGAATGTTACGCGAAGCTTGCCGTGCGGATGATCGCTAGTAGCGGGGTAGCTGAAAAGTCCGCCGCCTTTTAATAAAATTTGATGCAGATCGCTCACCATCGCGCCGCTGTATCGCAGACGGTAGCCCTCATCAAACAGCGCCCGCACGAGCTTTCGGTGCGACTCACTCCAGCCCTTTTGCGTCGCACCCGTGGCGTTTAGTTTGCCTTTTTGCTGTAGGTGCAGCTCTTTTACGAAGCTAAATTTGCCCTCGCGATTTAGACGGTAGAGCTTTGGCGCGTCCTCGCAAACGACCATCTCAAGGCGAGGCCCGTAGATACAATAGATCGCCGCTTTTAAGTTTGCGGGCGAAATTTCATCCTCGTAGATGCCGAAAATCGAGCCCACGGCGAAATTTACGTCCACCAAGCTCGAGCCGTCAAGCGGATCGTAAGCGACGATTAGGCGCGCATCCTTTCTAAGCTCCAGCGTCTCCTCTTTCTCCTCGCTGATTAGGGCGCGCACGAGCGGGTTTTTGCGAAATTCCGCCTCGATTATGGCGTCGCTTTTTACGTCGAGTTTGAGCTGCGTATCGCCCGTGCTGTTGTGATGATCTGTGTAGCCGAAGTCTGCGTATTTCAGCTCCTCGGCGATTTGTAGCGCGATATTTTGGATTGATTTTACGATCTCTTGCATTCCGTTTCCTTTACATTTTTTTTGCGTTTTTTAAGATCCATTCGCTAATGTCCGCAGCATCGTTGATGTCGAAATTTACGCGGCAAAACTTATCCATCTGCTCGCCGCTTAAATTTGAAGCGATCGCGTCCGAAAAGGGCAGATACGCCGGATCGATCCTGTCGCGAAATAGGCTTATGCGCGGCAGCGGCAGCGTCTTTAGCCCCTCTACGAGCAGGATGTCAAATTCTCCGAGCATCCGCACGACCTCGTCAATCTGCATACAGCGCTGCGAAAAATAGCTCGTCCGCGTCGGGCTCATCACGACGGTCTCGGCGCCGAGCTCGCTAAATTTGGCGCTGTCCTTGCCCTCTACGTCAAAGCGCGCCTTGTCGCCCGGATCGTGCTTTACGATCGCGATCCGCAGCCCGCTTGCGATAAAAATTTTAGCGATCTTGCAAATTAGCGTCGTTTTGCCGCTGTTGGAAGGGCCTGAAAATGCGATAGCAAGTCTTTTCATTTTTAAAATCCGGCTTTTTAAGATGAGCAGATTGTAGCGAATTTAGCCTTTTAAAAAGCAAAATTCGTTAAAATGCGCCTAAAATTTCAAAGGAAGATCGATGAAGAAATTTGATTTTAGCGGCGCGCTAAACGGCCTGCTAAAGGGCGCGCTCCTAGCCGCGCTAGCGCTATTTTTAAACTCCTGCTCCGCAAACGATCCCCGTCACGATCCGCTTAAAAACGAGTTTCTTGCTTACACGCAAAAATTTGAATCGGTGCGCGCGGGCGATCGATATTTGGGAGTGGCGACCTATCTAAATCCCGTCGCGCCCGAGCTTAGAAACGCCGCGGAGGACGAGGTGTTTTTGCTCACCTCCTATCCTAAAGAAGTGCAGATCGGCGCGGTACAGATCAACGGCGTAAACGCAAACGTAGTGCCGCTTGGCGACGGCGATCCGCTTTTACAAAAGGAGCTTTTTAAGATCGCGTGGGCGAGCCGCTACAAGATCACCGCGCCTAAGAGCGATAAGGACGAGCTGGTGCTTAGCTACCGCACCTCAAATGGTCTGGATGCCACGATGAAATTTCGTAAAATTTCAAAGTCGCTGTATTGGCAGCCGCAGATCGATTTGAAAGATTAAAGGAAAGAAGATGGGTTACGACATAAGCTACCATGCTATCGGCAAAGATGAAATTTCGCAGTGGTATTTTAAGCCGCTAAAGCTCGCGCAAAAAGGCGATTTTGAGGCTATCGCTAAAATCGCGCGCGAAGCGGGGATGGATGAATTTTACGCAGAAAAATACGCGGACGGCTTCCGCTCGGCGCTGCAGTACGGCACAGGGGGCATTTTTAATAAAACGCACGGATTTCACCTCGCCGTGGCGCAGGGCTATTTTAGAGAGTATTTTTACACGCGCGGCACGGCGTTTAGCTTTTTGGCGGAGCAAAGCTCTAAATTTAAACCCTACATAAGCGATTGGCGCGAGGTTTTGCCGGCGGAATTTCTAGCGGAGTTTAGCTGCGAAATTCACAATGAGATCATCGAAAACTACTGCTGCGGCGCGTATCTAAACGCCGCCGGCGTGCAAAATTTATTGCGCGATTATGAGGCGGGCGGCGAGATAAAAGAGGCGATAGATGAGTTTTATGCGCAGAATTTGCCCGTGTTTTTAAACGCGCTAAATTTGGCTCGCGAGCTTGAAGTAGGGCTGCTTGAGGCTACCGAAGTGGTTGAGCCTAATCCGATCGATCTGAATAGGTCCGAGTCGTTTTCAAATCTTTTTAATTGCGATACGCAGGGCGCGCTGATCTATGCGGAAATCGCCGCGCAGCAGATCGGCGAGGCGATAGAGTGCAGCAAGGCAGGCGGAGGCGGTACGACAGGTGGCGGGAATTCCGCCTCGCGCGGCGTCGATGTAACGGGCGGCGGCAGTGCAATGGAAGCGGATGGCGGCGCAATTAAGGCAGGCGGCGAGAATTCCGTCCCGTGCAGCGGCGATACGATAGAAGGCGGCAGCGAGAATTCCGCCGCAGAAGATCATGAAGATGAAACCTCCGCAGGCGGCGAAAAGTCGCTTTTTGACAAGATCAAAGGGCTTTTTAAATAGCAATTTGATCGCTAAATTTTAAAGTGCTCGCGGAGTCGTACGATTAAATCGCGATTAAATCATCTCGCGCTCGCAGGTCCCACGCCGTTAAATTTAGCTAAAACGGCGCAGCGGTAAGCGCAAATTTAAAATTTAAAACTTGCCGAAATTTTAAAACGGCGGTTTGCATATCTGAAGTTACGAAATTTTAAAGCACCACAAACAGGCTGCAAAAGCGGCTAAATTTAAACCCGTCGCAGCCTTTGCGGCGGGTACCTGCGAATAGGT
>CAJPSJ010000071.1 GCA_905373295.1 uncultured Campylobacter sp.
TTATTATAAATTTGCTCTGCGCTTTCCTCAAACTCAAAAAGCCCGTCTGATTTGCTTATTTTTTTGCAGTGCGTAGCCTGCGCGTCATCTTGCTTAAGCGGCGTCAAATTTGCAAAATTTCGCAGCACTCGCACGATCAGCTCGCCCGCTAGATCGCCCAGTTCGTCAAACAGCTGCGCCGCCGTCTTGTCCTCGCAAGGCGTGTAGGCAAAATCAAGCATATCCCCCGTGTCAAGCCCCGCATCCATCAGCATCGCCGTCACACCCGTCTGCTTCTCGCCAGCCAAGATCGCGCTTTGGATGGGGCTCGCGCCGCGGTATTTAGGCAGGATCGAAGCGTGCAGATTTATACAAGGCGCGATATCAAGGATAGCCTGCGGCAAAATTTTACCGTATGCCGCAACCACGATAAAATCAGGCTTTAGCTCTTTTATCTGCGCTCGGGCCGCCCCCTCTTTTAAACTCGCAGGCTGAAATATCGGCACGGCAGGCAGGTGCTGCTGCGCGTAAACTTTAACCTCGCTCGGAGTTAAAATTTGCTTCCTGCCGACTGGCTTATCGGGCTGCGTAAAGACGGCCGCGATCTCAAATTTCGCCTCCGTAAGCGCGCGTAAAATTTTAGCCGCATACTCGGGCGTACCCATAAAAACTATATTCATTCTTTTCCTTTAAATTTAGCCACATCACGGCGCGAGCGATCATACGGACGCCAATCGTGTTCGAAATAAATTTCACGCAGACTGCGAGGCAAACCCGGCTTCACGCTCGTGCGCCTTATTTGACGGCGGATTGATTTTCATCTCCACCTTGATCCTTCCACGGCCAAGAAGCGCAAGGATCTTCGGACCAATAAATCTTTGCAGACGATTTCGCCCCCAGCTCGTCAAGGCTAATCTCGCCGTCACGATTAGCATCGAGCCTCTTAAATTCTGAGCCCGAGCGCAGATTTAGCTCTACTTTCAGTCCGGACGGCACCTCGCTCGTCATCCACTCCTGCAAGCTCAGCGCGCCGTCGTGATCTTTATCGTTAAAGTCCATAAAATAAGGCACTGGATCGGCGGGATCGCAACCGTATGCGCCGAAGCATAAAAATACTAGAATAAAAATTTTATTCATTTCGCCTCCTTAAATTTTATCTTTTTGCGGCGTTTGCGAGCGATAAGCATAAAATTTACCCGCATATACGGGCGCGCTTAAGGCCTGCGTTCGCAAAAACCCTCTTCGGCGCGGCTTTGGCGCAATCTACAGCTACTTTTTAAGCAGTTCAAGCAGGTTAAATTTTAGCTCGTTTATGTTTTGTCCCGTCGCCGAGGAGATCGGCATCACGAAAAACGGCTTGGCGGCGTCAAATTCATAAATATCTTGTTTAAATTTCATCTCGCCAGCCGTACCCGTAAGCCCCAAATGCGACAAAAACGCGTCAAATTTTTCCTGCAAATTTTCGGCCGCGTCCGCGCGAGTTAGAGCGATCGCGTAGTCTCTTTTTGCAAGCTCTTCCGAAAATTTCGCCGTCTCGGCTCTCAGCGCGTCAAACTGCTCCTCAAGGCTGCGGTAGTTTGCAAGATCGAGCATAAAAAGCAAAATTTTAGTGCGCTCGACGTGTTTTAAAAACTGCACGCCAAGGCCTCGCCCCTCGCTTGCGCCCTCGATAATGCCAGGAATATCGGCCATTACAAAGCCGCTGTATTCGTCAACCTCGACTAGGCCGAGCTTTGGCGTGAGCGTAGTAAACTCGTAGTTTGCGATCTGGGGTTTGGCGTTTGAGACGGTCGAGATCAGCGTGCTTTTACCGACGTTTGGAAAGCCCACGAGCCCCACGTCGGCGATGAGTTTTAGCTCCAGCCGCACCTCGCGCGTTTCGCCTTCGAGGCCTTTTTGCGCATATTCTGGGGCTTGATTGATCGAGCTTTTAAAATGCACGTTGCCAAGCCCGCCTTTGCCGCCTTTTAAAAATAGCCTCGTCTCTCCGTCATTTAGCATATCAAGCACCAGCTCGCCGCTATCTTCGTCGTAAACGCTGGTGCCAGGAGGGACGATGAGATAGAGATCCTCGCCGCTTTTGCCAGTCTTTTTGCGACCCTCACCGGGCGCGCCGTTTTGCGCTTTAAACTCACGCTTGCCCTTGTAGGATGAGAGGGTGTGGGAATTTTTATCAACCCTAAAATACACGTCGCCGCCGTCGCCGCCGTCGCCGCCGTCGGGACCGCCCAGGATGACGAATTTTTCGCGGCGAAAGCTAACGCAACCTGCGCCGCCGTCGCCTGATTTGACGCTAAATTTTACGCTGTCTATGAACATAGCTATCCTTAAATTTAAAACGGCAATTATAGCCAAATGAGTTGAAGATAATTTTTAAACGGATGAAATTTTAAAAGAGGGGCTTGCGCCCCCGAAGATTTTAGCGGTAATTACGCAGCTGGATAAACCGACACTTTTTTGCGATTTTTATCTTTTCGCTCAAATTTTACGACGCCGTCGATCAGCGCGAAAATCGTGTGATCGCTACCCATGCCTACGTTGCTGCCCGGGTGCGTCGCAGTGCCGCGCTGGCGGATGATGATGTTGCCTGCGCGAACGAACTCGCCGCCGAATTTTTTGACGCCCAAGCGGCGTCCGATACTATCTCTATTATTTTGGGTTGAGCCTTGACCTTTTTTGTGTGCCATTTCCTATCCTTTATGCGTTGATCGAAACGACTTTGACGCGGGTGTATTGGCGTCTGAAGCCGCGTTTTACTTTTGAATCTTTACGTCTGCGTTTTTTAAAGATAACGACTTTTTTATCCTTGCCTTCGCAAACAACCTCCAAAACCACCTTGGCACCCTTTACAAACGGTGCTCCTACCTTTAACTCGCCGTCATTTAGCGCTAAAACTTCGCTAAGCTCGAGCTTTGCTTTCGGCTCAGCATTAAAATGGTCTAAATTTAGGTAGTTGCCCTCTTCGACCTTATACTGCTTGCCGCCGTGTTTGATGATAGCATACATCAAAAATCCTTTAAAATTTGGTAGCCAAAAAGGCATTTGCCGTGCAAAATTTAAAAGCCCGTTTGGTATGAAAGGTTGCAATATTATCTCAAATTTTATAAATTCCTACTGAAACGCCTCGCAAAATTCCTGCGAAATTTCAAATTTCAAGGGCTCGGATTTATTTTAAACTAAAGATAAATGTGCTACTATCGCAACGAAATTTTTGAAGGAGAATTTTATGAGAAATTTAATAGCTGCGCTCGTAGCAGCGGTATTTTTTATCGGTTGTTCCAACTGGAATATATCCAACGAACCAAGCGGAGTACGCAATCAAACAAAATCCCAAAGCAGCAAAACAAATATCGGCGGCGTAAATGATAAAGTCCAAGAGGTTTCCACCGCAGGCACCACTGATATGGTCGAAACGACCTTGCCCGATAGCACAGGTATGACTAATGCGCCGAAAGACCGCAGCGATGCATTTCATATCAATCAAGTAATTTCTGCATGGAATAAACAGCCAGACTCCATCAAAACAACCGAAGACAATGGCAATATCTACACCTGGAAAAACTATAAGCCAGGCTGCGACGTATCACTTACCAGCGACTCGGAAGGCTACGTATCAAAATCCGCTATCAAATCAGCACTGTCTCAGTGTCTATAACCAACTTATCCGCTTTATCCGCGACGCCGAAATTTTAAAATTTCTTAAAATTTCGGCTTACGAGCGGGTCTGCTTCGTCAAATTTAATCTTAGAGTTATATGGTTCGCTCTTAAAAATTTACTATACGTATTGTATAATCGAGGACTTTTATCACTGGAGTAAAATATGAAGAAAATTTTATTTGTAGGTGCGCTTTTAGCGGCATTAGGTAGCTATGCGGTGGCGGGCGAACACATCAAGGTCTATCACGGCGAGAGCTGCGGCTGTTGTCACAACTGGGCAAAATATATGGAGCAAAATGGCTTTGAAGTCGAGATGATTTCGCTGGCTGACGAGCCGCTTATCCAGAAGAAGAATGAGTTTGGGCTTCCGCTGGAGCTCGTTAGCTGCCACACCGCGATCATAGACGGATATGTAGTCGAAGGACATATGCCAGCAGGTGAGATCCGCACGTTACTAAAAAATAAGCCTAAAGACGTCATCGGCATAGCAGTACCTGGCATGCCACTAGAAGCGCCAGGTATGGAGCAGGGCTCTCAGCCCGAGGTCTATGACGTGGTAGCGTTTAAAAAAGACGGCTCGTATCAAAGCATCGCCACTTACAAAGGCAGAGAAAAAATCAAATAATCCGCCGCTTTAAAGCGGCAACTTACTTATTAGCTCGCTAAAATTTTGCCTATTTTATGGCTCGACGCAATTTGCCTCAGCTAGCGAATGCTGCCATGATCTGCAAAAATGACGCGCAAATTAATTTCAAAAACTAGCATGATAAAGGAAATTAAAATTCGGATGGATGGGCTAATAGGGGTCGAACCTATATTCACAAATCCAGAGTTTGTTGTCCTGCCATTAGACGATAGCCCATTGCGGAAGCGGTATTTTATAGAATTTTGCTTTAAAAAAGCATAAGAGCGGGCGGAATTTTAAAATTTTGCAAAATTTTAATTAAATTTGAAGCCCTGCTGCGCCTAAACGATAAAATTAAAACGCAAAAGCCAACGCTGCTTTCATCGGCTCCGATAAAAGGGCTGCTCGCCGCGGAGCTAAATTTTAAAATTTGGCTAGTTTATCCTATATTTACGCCTTCGCGAGCTATTTGTCGCAGGACGAAATTTTAGCATATAAGCCTGTCTTCAAAACATATATGTTTAGTGCTCGCTGGGCGCGGGCGCGGCCTTAAATGATATAAATCACACCGAAAATCCGCAGCGAACATAATTGCGACAAAACCCGGAATGCAGCGCCAAAATAAGCGTCAAATAGACTTGCGATAGGATTGCACAAAAGTCCTACCAAATACTCACCTCAGACGAAGCATAGAATTTATCGCGATTAAGTGGGTCTAAACTAAAATCAAAGCCATATAATTTGAGTGCGAAGCTTGCATAAAATTTCTTGCAAAGGCCGTTCGCAGGCTCAAAAGATATTGCGAAATTGCGTAAAATTTGACTGCGGCAAGATTTTCCAGTACATTGTGTTAATACAAACCGAAAGTAAATAAAACACAATTACTCGAAGTAGCAAAATTTTCCCATACGTTGCTAATACCGAACATTAAACGAATCAGATCAAGTACTATGGACAAAGTGAAATATTCCCGTACATTGTTAGTTCAGCACAGGCTATTGCTAGACCAGAGCAGAAATATGCGAAATTTAACTCCGCGCATCGTTTGAACACTTAGAAAGCGCCTTGCTTTCCAGCTAAATAGCACGAGCAAATTCATATCGCGTGCTGTTTAAAACTCAAAAATTAATTGGAAATTTTAAATTTCGGGCGCGGGTTCACTTCCAAGTATTTGCAAAAATAGCGCATCGAAGCTAGAAAAATTTCGCTCCGTCGCGCCTAAAATTTCGATGAAATTTCGCGTATCAACTCAACCGCCTCTTTTGCGTCCACACATACGAACTCGAAATGCGCCCGTAGCTCCGAGGTACTGCCGTAGCCGCAGCTTACGCCCACGCTTCGCACCGCTGCCGACTTTGCCGAGATGGCATCAAGCGACGTATCACCGATCATAAAGATATTTTGACTAACAGAAAGCAGGATTTCGTCACTGCAAATTTTGTCATAACAAGGAGTGGAATTTAGCTCATGCGCATCATAAATTTTACCGCCGCGCGCTCCGCCTTTATCGCTCTCGCCCTCAATGTCGACACCGCTCTTTTGACTATTATCGCCAGCCTCGTGTCTATCACTCTTTGCTTTGCTTAAATTTCTAAACGAAATTGTATCGGAATTTTGACTCGCGATGCTACTTAAATTTTGCTCGAAAACTTTGCTAGAATCAGGATCAAGCGCAGGAAGGCTCTTTAAATCAGACGCTGAAATTTCACTCAAAATCGCGCTTCTGCTAGCAGCGCTTGTGTTTTTATTGGCAGTCGCGTCGTGAGTTTTACCGCAAGCAGCATGCGGGCTTTGGCTAGCGGTCGCGCCGCAAATTCCTAAATTTTCGAGCGCCTTTAAGATCGGTTCGGCACTTGGTTTGGGATTTTTCACATCCTCTCGTCCGACGATGGTGCCGAAAAATTCCGCGATACCCAGATGCTGCAATAAAATTTTAGAAAATTTCGACGTTTTAGTGGTTACGACGCCTAAATTTGCAAACTCGCTCGCCGTGCGAACCGCCTCGAACGCACCGCTTAGCAGAACGGTCTGATCCAAAAATATCTGCGCGTATCGTTGCTTATAAGCGAGCACGAAATTCTGCAGATCGCGCGTCATACCTAGACGCTCAAACATTACCTCTAACGGATGCCCGATAAGCTTTTTAATCGCTTCATCGCTAGGCTCTGCAGCGCCCAAATGCGCAAACGCGTAGTGAAAGCCCTCCAGTATCGCGGGCGTGGAGTCTATGAGCGTACCATCGAGATCAAAAAGCAGAGTGGTTTGAAATTTTGGCATTTTAAAATTTAGTTTGGATATAAAAAAAGCGGAGCCGAAGCCCCGCTTATGTGGATCTAGAAAAGATTATTTTCTAAATTTAGCATCTACGCGTCTATTTTGAGCGCGGCCTGCTTTAGTAGCGTTTGTAGCGATAGGCTTAGTCTCGCCGTATCCTACAGTGGTGATTCTGCTAGCATCTACGCCGAAGCTCTTAAGCGCACCTCCAACTGCAGCAGCTCTGCGCTCGGAAAGCTTTTGATTATATGCATTTGAGCCGGTGCTATCGGTGTGACCCTCTAGAATTACTTTGTAATCAGGGTGAGCTACTAGCACGTCGCTTACGTTTTTGATCTGGTTCATAAACTCAGGAGAAATTTTTGAGCTATCTGTAGCGAAATTTACGCCCAAATTTAATCTAATAACCTTCTCGCAGCCGTATTCATCAACAACTACACCAGCAGGTGTGCCTGGGCATCTATCGATATTATCGCATACGCCGTCGTTATCTGCGTCTTTGCAGCCTGTAGGAGCCGGAGCGGCAGCTGGAGCTGCGTCAGCATATCTCTTGCCAAAATCAACTGCAAAGCCTAGAGTATAGAACAATACGTGGTTGCCGTCGTCAAATCTGATAGCATCGCGTGCTTCAAGTTTTGTAGCGAAATTGTCGGTAATGTAGTATTTTAGACCTAAGCCGTATTGACCGAAGCCGCTATCTTGATCACCATCGTTGTAAACGTCTTTAGTGTAATCCATATATCCAAGACCTAGCAAGCCGTATAATTTGAAATTATCGGTAAAATTTACCAAGTCTTTTACAGCATTGATATGATAGTATTTAGCGTCAGGCTTATCGTTGCCTACTCTATGAGCTAAATCCTCTACGCCGATATTGCGAGAGTAATCAAAACCAACCTCTACTTGATCGATAAACGAATCTTGTAGATTTTTGGCAAGACGTAGACCGAACATAAAATTCGAATCCAAATCCATATTGCCCTCATGAGTCATTCCGCCAATAGTAGGGGTGATCTCCCAGTGATAATCAGCATCGCTAGCGAACAATGCGCCGGATGCACACAAGCTTAATGCAAGTAGAACTTTCTTCATTAAACATCCTTTCAAATAAAGTTATAATTCGATATTACCATAAAATTTTTAAAGAATTTACAAATTTGCGACAATTTCGCCACAAATTTGTAAAAAACATTATCTCTTAGAGAACTGCGGACTTCTACGCGCTTTGCGGCGACCGAATTTCTTTCGCTCGACCACGCGACTATCGCGAGTTAGCAGACCTTTTGGCTTAAGAGCCGCTCTAAAATCTTTATCCATCGCGGCAAGCGCTTTTGAAATTCCGTGCTTTAGCGCATCCGCTTGAGCCGAATATCCGCCGCCCAAAGTCTGTGCGGTGATATCCATCGAGGTCTCTTGTTTAGTCGCTAAAAGCGGCTGAACGACCCTTAGTTTGATCGCTTCATGACCGCCTAGCCAAGTGTTTAGATCCATGCCGTTTACTACGATTTTGCCGCTTCCAGGTTTTACCCAAACCTTAGCTACGGCAGTTTTTCTCTTTCCGGTTGCATAAATTGTCGCCATGATTATTTTCCTTTTTTAGTTGTTTGCGCAGTATGAGGGTGTTCGCCGCCTTCATATACGAATAGCTTTTTGATCATCGCCTTGCCGAGCTTCGTCTTAGGAAGCATACCGCGAACCGCAAGTCTGTAGAGCTTTGCGGGATTGTTTTTAAGCAGGTCTTGGAATTTCACGCTCTTTACGCTTCCGAAATAGCCCGAGTAGCTGCGATAAAGTTTATCGTCGCCCTTGTTATTGCCGGTAAATACGGCTTTTGAAGCGTTAATGATAACGACGTAGTCTCCGCAATCCACGTTTGGAGTATAGCTTGGTTTGTGTTTGCCGCGTAGCAATACCGCAACTTCGGTAAGCATCCTACCGAATCTTTTGTCGGTCGCGTCGATAACGACCCAGTCGCGCTTAACTTCGCTAGGCTTTGTAATTTCTGTCATGGTTTCCGCCTTATTAAAATTTGAGCTGTGATTATATAGAAATATCCTTACGTATAGCTTAATTTAAGCTATTTTTAATCTGTCTACGCTCAAATTTCATCTAAGTTTTAAAATTTTATCCCTCCTCATTTACTTCGATCAGCTTAGCGCCCGCAGCTTCGAGAGCCAGCACGAAGGCACGCACTCGCGCATGCGGATAAAACTCGCGGATTACGCTTTTATACCGCGCCACTTGAGCTTTGTTTTGCGCGTGGATCTGGCGTGCTTTGGGCAGGATGAAATTTTGCTTTTTGATTA